>CAZOIX010000184.1:0-7097 GCA_964579685.1 uncultured Mycobacterium sp. | reverse complement strand
GTGCCGCCCGCCGTCGTCGCTGGTCTTCGGTCCAGGGTTGTCCATACCGTCAGCCACCCGCCCGGCACGGGCGTCGTTGGCTGACCGGTCCTGGTGCCCTTCGCTATTCACTGGCCGTGCGCGCACGACTGCGCGCGGGCTGGGTCCGCCTCGGTGTGCGCGACCCCTTCGGTGGCGGGATCGCGCCGAGCACGTACGACTTGACCAGGTGATTCCAACTGCAGGTTCGGCATACCTCCACCACGTGTACGGAGAACTCGTCGTAGCGGGTCGCCAGCAGGACCAACTCCTCGGCGGTGCGCGCCGATCCCGATACGGCGCCCAGGTGGTCGCCGAATACCCAGGACACGAGGGTGAGCTGTTCCTTGCGGCAGATCGGGCACGTCACCGAACTGGGCTTCCCGTGAAATTTCGCGGCGCGCAGCAGATACGGATTGGCGTCGCAGACCTCCGAGACGCCGGTGCGCCCCGAGTACACCTCCGCCAGCAGGGACCGGCGCCGAAGCGCGTAATCCACCACCTGTCGCTGCAACCGCACGGAGACCAGAGTACGTCGGCCACGCGGCAGCGGAGGCGCGACGGCGCCGACGCCGTCTCCCCGAGCACGGTGACCAGGACGGCTGACCTCTACGATCATCGTCGTGGCGAACCGGCAGAGCGCAGGAACGCGGGCCAGGGACAGCGACCGCAACGACACCTGCCAGATCCTCGACAGCGCGCTGGCCGACGGGCAGCTGTCGATGGAGGAGCATCGGACGCGCGTCGCGCTCGCGACGCAGTCGGAGACCCTTGGCGACCTGCAGTCGCTGATCTCCGACCTGCAGACCGCCAATGCCCCGGTGCAGTTGCCCAATCTGAAGAAGCGGCCGACGATGCCCGCCGGCGGCGGGTGGGGCATCCGACTGGCCATCGCCGGGGTGCTGGTCGTGCTCGGCATCGCGATCGGCTGGGGCCTCTACGGAAACACCACCTCCCCGGTGGACTTCACCTCCGACCCTGGCGCCAAGAGCGACGGCATTCCGGCCAGAGTGCTCACCGCGCCGAAGCAGTTGCAGTCCCTCGGCGGGTTGAACGGTCTCCTCGAGCAGATGCAACAGAAGTTCGGCGACACCGAGGGCTACCGCCTGGTGGTGTATCCGGATTACGCGTCCCTGGACCGGCCCGATCCCAACGACGACCGCCGCCAGCTCAGCTATACCTACCGCGGCGGGTGGGGCGACCCGACGACGTCGGCCAAGGACGATTACGACCGTCTGGTCGACCTGAGCAAGTTCGACGTCAAGGAAATCGTCGGGGTGCTGCGGGGCGCGCCCGAGACGCTGGGCTTGAAACCGGGCGATGTCAACAGCCAGTACCTGATCATCGAGCCCAGCAGCGATCAGACCGCACCGCCGGGCGCTCTCGACGTCTCGATTTACGTCTCCACCGACTTCGGCAGTGGCTACATCGAGCTCAACGGAGACGGCTCGTCCAAACAGATCAACTACCCCGGCTGAATGTCTGTCGTCCGGCGGGTTAATCTTTCGTTGGCGCTGAATATATCGGCGCGATACTATCGCTAGAGGTGTCGTACCGCCGCAACGGCCGAAGCGTGATCGTTCAGGGAGGTGATTCGCTTTGTTGGAGCTCGCCATCCTGGGGCTTCTGCTCGAATCGCCTATGCACGGCTACGAGCTGCGTAAACGTCTGACGGGTCTGCTGGGCGCGTTTCGCGCGTTCTCCTACGGCTCGCTCTACCCCGCGCTGCGACGGATGCAGGCCGACGGCCTGATCGTCGAGGACGCCGCCCCCGAAGGCATGCCGAAGATGCGCCGGGCGCGCCGGGTCTATCGGCTCAGCGAGGCTGGTATTCAGCGCTTCACCGAACTGGTCGCCGACACCGGACCACAGAACTTTTCCGACGACGGATTCGGCGTTCACCTCGCCTTCTTCAACCGCACCCCCGCCGAGGCGCGGATGCGGATCCTGGAGGGGCGCCGTCGTCAGGTGGAGGAACGCCGAGAGGGTCTGCGCGAAGCAGTTGCGCGGGCCAGCAGCTCGATCGACCGCTACACCCGCCAGCTTCATCAGCTCGGGTTGGAGTCCAGCGAGCGTGAAGTGAAATGGCTCAACGAATTGATTGCGGCGGAACGGACCGCGCAGCAACGGGCTGAACAGCCCTAGGTACTACCGGGTTAGCAGGAGAGGGAGAAAGTCGTCATGACTGGAAACACTGACGTGCGCGTCGCCATCGTCGGAGTGGGGAACTGCGCGTCCTCATTGGTGCAGGGCGTGCAGTACTACAAGGACGCCGACGAGCAGGCCACGGTCCCAGGCCTGATGCATGTCCGGCTCGGCCCGTATCACGTGCGTGACGTGAAGTTCGTCGCCGCGTTCGACGTGGACGCCAAGAAGGTTGGCTTCGACCTCTCCGAAGCCATCTTCGCGTCGGAGAACAACACCATCAAGATCGCCGACGTGCCGCCCACCAACGTGGTCGTGCACCGCGGTCCGACACTGGACGGCATCGGCAAGTACTACGCCGACACCATCGAGGTGTCCGACACCGAGCCGGCCGATGTCGTCAAGGTGCTCAAGGACAACGAAGTCGACGTGCTGGTCTCCTACCTGCCCGTCGGTTCCGAAGAGGCCGACAAGTTCTACGCGCAGTGCGCGATCGATGCCGGTGTCGCGTTCGTCAATGCCTTGCCCGTCTTCATCGCCTCCGACCCGGTGTGGGCGAAGAAGTTCGAAGATGCCGGCGTGCCGATCGTGGGCGACGACATCAAGAGCCAGGTCGGTGCGACGATCACCCACCGCGTCATGGCCAAGCTGTTCGAGGACCGCGGCGTGCAGCTCGATCGCACGATGCAGCTCAACGTCGGCGGCAACATGGACTTCCTCAACATGCTGGAGCGCGAGCGCCTCGAGTCCAAGAAGATCTCCAAGACCCAGGCCGTCACCTCCAACCTGCAGCGCGAGTTCAAGACCAAGGACGTGCACATCGGCCCGTCCGACCACGTCGGCTGGCTCGACGACCGCAAGTGGGCCTACGTGCGGCTGGAGGGCCGCGCGTTCGGTGACGTGCCGCTGAACCTGGAGTACAAGCTCGAGGTGTGGGACTCGCCGAACTCGGCGGGCGTCATCATCGACGCGGTGCGCGCCGCGAAGATCGCCAAGGATCGCGGCATCGGCGGCCCCGTCGAGGCGGCGTCGGCCTACCTGATGAAGAGCCCCCCGAAGCAGCTGCCCGACGACGTCGCGCGCGCCCAGCTCGAGGACTTCATCGAGGGCTGACTCGTACCGGTTCTGTCCCGAAACTACATTCCAGCCGCGAAAGTTCGAGAAGACGCCTGCTGGAATGCAGTTTCGGCGTTTATGTAGGGTGCCCTAATGACCGACATCAGCGCCGATGACGAGTTGGCCTCGCTGTCCGAGTTCACCTTCCTCAAGGAGAACGCCCTCCAGGCGGGTGTGACGGGGCCGCTGCCGGCCGCCGAGCGCATCGACTCCGCGGCGGTCAGCGCGCTGAAGTTCGGCGACGGCTCACCCCGCGTGGTGTTCCTGCACGGCGGCGGACAGAACGCGCACACCTTCGACACCGTCATCATCGGGCTCGGCGAACCTGCGCTGTCGATCGACCTGCCCGGGCACGGCCGCTCGGCATGGCGCGAGGACGGCGACTACGGCCCCAAGCTCAACGCCGAAGCGATCGAGCCGGTCGTGCGCGCGTTCGCTCCGGACGCCGACCTCGTCGTCGGGATGTCGCTGGGTGGGCTCACCGCGCTGAGGCTCGCGGTGGCGGCGCCCGACCTCGTCCGCAAGCTGGTGCTGGTGGACGTGACGCCGTCGGCACCGGAACGCCACACCGAGATGACCAAGGCGCAGATGGGCACGGTCGCGCTCGTCCAGGGGGAGAAGACGTTCCCGTCTTTCGACGCCATGCTGGAGGTCACCGTGGCAGCGGCGCCGCATCGTGACCGGGAGTCGTTGCGGCGCGGGGTTTTCCACAACGCCAAGCGTCTCGACGACGGCACCTGGACGTGGCGCTACGACTCCTTCCGCAAGGGCGAGGGCTTCGAGGGTCTGTGGGACGACGTGCCCAACCTGAACACCCCGACGACTCTGGTCCGCGGCGCCAACTCGTTCTTCGTCAACGACGACGATGCGGCTGAATTCGCGCGCATCGCACCGGGATTCCGCGGCGTGCACATCGTCGAGGACTCCGGGCACTCGGTGCAGAGCGACCAGCCCCGCAAGCTCGTCGAGATCCTGCGCGGGGTGCTCGACCGATAGCCGTCGCCTGACGCGTTGGTCTTCCGTTCACCTTCTGCTTTCCCGCTGCTACACCAGCTGCCGTAGGTTTTCGCGCGTCCGGCCCGACCAGCCCCGGCCGGGTCGTGTCGGAAGGAATCAGCCCCCATGGCGCTCGTGCCTCTCAACCTGCTCATCAGCCACGACGGAAAATCCAAGCGGCAGCACATCACCTGTGTGTACAAGTGCGGGGACGCGTGCTCCAAACCCGTCCGCAACACCAGCGACAACGAGTACTTCGGCGATGTCGTCAAGGCGGTATCGCGCCGCTCGATGCTGCAGGCGGGCGGCGTCGCGGTGCTGGCTGTCGGCACCGGTTCGGTGTTGGCCGCCTGCGGAACCGACGAAAAGCCCGCCGCGAGCCCGGCATCGTCGGCGCCGCCTGCCGAGACGCCGCCCGGGATGAAGTTCGACTCGGTGGCACCCAACAGCGAGGACGTCGTCGTCGTCGCCGACGGTTACCAGCAGGCGGTGGTGATCAGCTGGGGTGACCCGGTACTGCCCGACGCGCCGACGTTCGACGTCGCCAACCAGAGCGGCGCCGCGCAGCGCGGTCAGTTCGGCTTCAACAACGACTTCGCGGGGCTGCTGCCCGTCCCGGGACAGCAGAACCATTTCCTGCTGGTGACCAACTTCGAGTACGTCACACCGCAGTTCATGTTTTCCGGCTTCAACGCCGATGCCCCGACCCGCGAGCAGTTCGACGTCGAGATCGCCGCGATCGGCATGGGGGTTGTGGAGGTCGAGCGCACGCCCGAGGGTCTCAAGCCCGTGATGGGCCGCTACAACCGGCGCATCACCGCCGACACCCCGATGACGCTGACCGGTCCTGCCGCGGGAACCGACTTCGTGAAGACCGCCGCCGATCCGACCGGGCGCACGATCGCAGGCACCTTCGCCAACTGCTCCGGCGGTGTGACGCCATGGGGCACAGTGCTTTCCGGTGAGGAGAACTTCCACGAGTACTTCGGCGCCGCCGAGGGCTCGCCGCCGCCCTCACCCGTGGACGCCGACCGCGAGGACCGTTACGGCATCGCGCACGAACCGTCGTCGCTGCTGTGGGAGACCTTCGATCCGCGCTTCGACCTCACCAAGACCGCCAATGAGCCGAACCGGTTCGGCTACGTGGTGGAGCTCAACCCGTGGGATCCGAACTCCACGCCGATCAAGCACTCGGCGCTCGGGCGTTTCAAGCACGAGGGCGCCACCGTCTATGTCACCGACGACGGCACCGTCGTGGTGTACACCGGCGACGACGAGCGCTTCGACTACATGTACAAGTTCGTGTCGAGTAAGAAGATGCAGCCGGGATCGGATCCGGCGGCCAGGGCGCACAACATGACCCTGCTCGACGAGGGCACGCTCTACGTCGCCAAAATGTCCAGCGACATCCCCGCCGACCAGATCGACGGGTCGGGCAAGCTGCCGTCGAAGGGCTCGTTCGCCGGCACCGGAACGTGGCTGCCGCTGCTGAGGTCCGGGCCGGGTGGTCAGGCCGAGTCGCTGGTCGACGGGGTGACCGCACAGGAGGCCGCGGTGTTCACCCGCCTCGCCGCCGACAAGGCCGGAGCGACGAAGATGGACCGCCCCGAGGACTTCGAGGCCAACCCCAAGACCGGCAAGGTGTACGTCGCGCTGACCAACAACGACGAGCGCGGTGCTCCCGGTGAGGCGCCGCCCGACGCACCCAACCCGCGCAACGACAACAAGAACGGTCAGATCCTCGAGATCACCGACAACCACGCGGGCACCGACTTCACCTGGGACCTGCTGCTGGTGTGCGGTGACCCCGCCGCGGCCGACACCTACTTCGGCGGCTTCGACAAGACCAAGGTCAGCCCGATCTCCTGCCCCGACAACGTCGCGTTCGACAGCCACGGCAACCTGTGGATCTCGACCGACGGCAACGCGCTGAACTCCAACGACGGGTTGTTCGCCGTCGCGCTCGAGGGCCCCAACCGGGGCGAGACCAAGCAGTTCCTCACGGTGCCGCTGGGCGCGGAGACGTGCGGACCGATCGTCACCGACGATTTCGTCACGGTCAGCGTGCAGCACCCGGGCGAAAACGACGACAACAGCATCGACGACCCATTGTCGCGCTGGCCGGAGGGCGGCAACGGGACCGCGCGGCCGTCCGTGGTCGCGGTGTGGAGAACCGGGGGGAATATCGGAACGTGATCGCGGTTACAACTTAACCGTGGCATACACCGTGAACTTCCCAATCCGCATCGGCGTCCAACTGCAACCCCAACACTGTCCGCATTACGGCCACCTCCGCGACGCGGTGCGGCGCTGTGAAGACATCGGTGTCGACGTCGCGTTCAACTGGGATCACTTCTTCCCGCTCTACGGCGACCCCGACGGGGCGCACTACGAATGCTGGACCATGCTCGGCGCATGGGCCGAGCAGACGTCGCGCTTGGAGATCGGTGCGTTGGTCACGTGCAACTCATATCGGAACCCCGAACTGCTCGCCGATATGGCCCGCACCGTCGACAACATCAGCGACGGCCGGCTGATCCTGGGTATCGGGTCGGGCTGGAAGCAGAAGGACTACGACGAATACGGCTACGAGTTCGGCACGGCGGGCAGCCGTCTCGACGACCTTGCCGGCGCGCTGCCGCGGATCACCTCGCGGTTGGCCAAACTCAACCCGCCGCCCACGCGGGATATCCCGATCCTCATCGGCGGCGGCGGCGAGAAGAAGACGCTGCGGCTGGTCGCGCAGTACGCCGACATCTGGCACAGCTTCGCCGACAGCTCCGAATACCCGCGCAAGGCCGAAGTCCTCGACGGTCATTGCG
>CAZOIX010000183.1:0-7108 GCA_964579685.1 uncultured Mycobacterium sp. | reverse complement strand
GCCCCGTACCCACCCTGGGCGGCGCCGACGATACCGTGACCGCCCGGCGCCAGACCCTTGTTGGCGACCAGCCAGTTCGGCAGCTCCGTGGCCAAGAACGTCTCCCACTGCTTGCTGCCGTCCTGCTCCCAGTTGGTGTACATGCTGAACGCGCCGCTTGCGGGTGCGGCGATCGAGATCCCCTGCCCGCCCAGCGCGGCCATCGCGTTGCCCGCCGTCACCCAGTTGCTGACATCGGGTGCGGCGTTGAACGCGTCGAGCAGCACCACCGCGTGCGGGCCGCCACCGGAGAACGCGACGGGGATATCGCGTCCCATCGCCGCCGACGGCACCATCAGCATTTCCACGTCGGCCCTGGCCAGCGGCGCCATCGACGCGCCCGCGGTCCCCAGCCCTGCAGCGAGCACCACGGTCAGGACCATCCGAATCACGCCACGCATCAACTGCCCCACCTCACGCTCGTCCTGCCGGCCCCTGCGCCCAGCAGTCAATCACACCGGCGCGACGGGCCGCGTCGAAAATGGCCGACGGCGGCGACCCCGAAGGATCGCCGCCGCCGACTCTGGTGTGTGACGTGCGGGTCGATTAACCGCCCGCCTGCTCGGTCTGCACCGACGCCGGCTGGGCTGCCGCCGCACCCTCGGCTCCAGCCGCACCCTCGGCTGCGGGCGCACCCTCGCCCGCGAGCGGAGTGCTCGGCTGCGGGGTGGCACCCAGCACCCGCTGGATGTCGGGCTTCATCTGCTGCAGCTGCTGACCCCAGTACGGCCAGTCATGCGTACCGCCCTCGGGGAAGTTGAACACGCCGTTCTTACCGCCGGCGGCGATGTACTCCTCCTGGAACGTCTTGTTGGTCCGCATCGTGAAGCTCTCCAGGAACTTCGCGTTGAAGTTGTCACCGGCGGCAACACCGCTGCCGTTGATGTCGGCAGGCTTACCGTTACCGCAGTAGATCCAGATACGGGTGCCGTTGGCCACCAGCTTGTCGATGTTGACCATCGGGTCGTTGCGCTTCCATGCCGGATCGCTGGACGGGCCCCACATGTCTTCGGACTCGTAGCCACCCGCGTCGCCCATCGACATGCCGACGAGCATCGGCCACCAACCCTCGGACAGGTTCAGGAAGCCCGAAAGCGACGCCGCGTACTGGAACTGCTGCGGGTAGTAGATGGCCAGCGTCAGCGCGGCCGAACCGGCCATCGACAGGCCCACCGCCGCATTGCGGTTCGGGTTCACGCCCTTGTTGGCGGCCAGGTAGGCAGGCAGCTCCTGGGTGAGGAACGTCTCCCACTTGTAGGTCTGGCAGCCCGACTTACCACAAGCCGGCTTGTACCAGTCGCTGTAGAAGCTCGACTGGCCGCCGACCGGCATGATCGTGGCGAGCCCGGAATCCAGGTACCACTCGAAGGCCGACGTATTGATGTCCCAGCCGTTGAAGTCATCCTGTGCACGCAGGCCGTCCAGCAGGTAGAGGCCGGGCGCGTTCGGCCCACCGTTTTGGAACTGGACCTTGATGTCACGTCCCATCCCTGCGGACGGGACCATGAGGTACTCGACCGGCAGACCCGGACGCGAGAAAGCCCCTGCGGTCGCCGATCCTCCGACGGCGCTGACGAGGGCGGGCAGCACAGCCGCGGCAACCGCCACAACCGTGAGCCGGCGCACCCACGCGCCACGGATTTTACGAACGAAACTCATGCTTCATCTATCCCATCTGTCGTATGCCGCACGCGGAACTTGTCCAACGGCCCCCGCCGCGTTGCCCGTGCAGTCAACCACAACTTGCTGTGGTAGCTCTATTCGGCGTGTATCGTCCCTGGTCGCTCCTGCGCCTTTGCGGGTGGCGATCGGGTCTGGTTCGCACAGCTTTTGCCATCCGTTCGGGTGTCAATCGCCGTGTTTTCCCCGCGATTTCTCTATCGCACGACTGGCAGGCCGCGTTACCTGCGGTTACGGTCCCGTCGCGGGCATGCCGGTGTACGGCTGACCCGTCGGCTCGGGCACATCGAGACCGCACCGCTTCAGCTCGTAGAGCGGCACTCGATCGATCCGGTACTGCGTCAGTTGGTAGGAGTGCAGAAGATTCGACAAGAACCGGCGCGGTCCCATCGGGCCGCGGACGGCGGAGAGCATCGCGTCGGTCGCCGGGCACTCCAGAGCCGCCTCGGCCTGCACGATCCAGTCCTCGTCGAGGTAGGCCGGTATGTACGGCCGGGTCTTGAGGAACGGTCCCTCGGCCACCGCCCAGTCCGGGAACAGATTCTTGTCATGCCCGATGCGGCCGTCATCGAGGCGTGCCGTGTGGGCGGCGAGCGGATTGGCCAGTCCGATCTGATCGATCACCCGGACGTCGAGTCCAACGTTCATCCCCAGCATGCCGAGATTGGTGAAAAAGACTGTGTGGGGCCCGTTTCGGGGCTTGTCGCCGCCGGAAGGCGCGTCCGGTGGCGGCGGGATCGCAGGGACGACGTCCCACTGGTCGTAGTTCCCGGACGGTAGCAGCAGGGCGCCGTCGGGGGTGTTGTTCAGCGCGGTCATCACTGCGCGCATTCGCGGATAGTCCAGATAGTCGGCGGCGGTCAGCGGGTGCGCGTTGCCCGTCGCCTGCGCGTAGAACCGTCGCTCGTCGACGATGCCGCTGTAGGTGACGCGGGTGGCGTCGGATCCCATGCCGCTCGAGTTCGCCACCCACAGTGACCAACCGGCGATCGACAGCCACAACACGCTCGTGGCCCCGACGAACAAATAGCCTGCGCCACGGGCCATTCGGGCCCCGTCGGGCAGCACCAGCGGAATCACCGCGATGGGCGCAAGCATGCAGAACAACGGGGTGAGCAGCACTCGGCCGTGCATGAAGTCGCCACCCTGGCGGATCCAGTAAAGCGCCTGCAGCAGACCGCTGACGAGCATGAATCCCACTACCGCCTGCGGGCTTTGCACCGTCCGCGCCAACCACCCGTAGCCCGGCGCCACCGTGTGACGGATTCCCCACGGACGGCCGCGTGTGACCATCACCACGGCCGCAAGCCCGGTGAGCAGGATTGCCGGCGCCCACAACAGATACGGCGCATTGAAGTTGGCCAGATAGACGAAGCCCTGGGACCACTTGGCGCCCGAGGCGTCCTTGGCCAACGCGGTGCCGGGAAAGAGCAAGCCGTAGTAGCCCATTCGGAAGATCTCGTATCCCACGGGTAACAGACCGCCGGCCAGGACGATCAGGCCGCGGCGCCGCCAGTCCCGCGCGGCGATCAGCATCATGACCAATGCGAGCCCGCCGATCAGGGCCAACTCGGGCCGAACGAGCACACTCAATCCGGCCACGAACGCGAGCGTGGCCTCGAAGAATCCGCTGATCGTTCGCGGCTGCGGTGGGGGTGTACCGACCGGCTGCCTGCGGATCGTCGGTGGACCCCCACGCTGCACGGGCGCGGCGGGTCGGCTCGGCCCCGCCACCCGCAGCGCCTGCGACCAGCACACCATCATCCACCACAGCAGACCGAGATAGGCGAGTACCAAACCGTTTTCGAGCCCCGACGTGGCGAAGTCGCGGGCGGGGGGCACCGCGATGTACACCAACGCGCCCGCAGGAAGCATCAACGCCCGCCGCCCCTGCAGGCTGGGTGCGTACAGGCGCGCGGCGCCCAGCATCATGAACGCGACACCGAGCACGCTGAGAGTGAGCGCCAGCACCAGCGCCACGTACTCGATTCGCACCGGGCCGCCGATCCACGCCCCGAGATAGATCAGGTAGGTCCATATCGTCGATGTGTTCGCCTCGACACGTTCCCCTGCGTTGAACACCGGTCCATTGCCCGCCAAGAGGTTTCGGACGGTACGAAGGACTATCAGACCGTCGTCGGCGATCCAGCGCCGCTCCCAGGCGCCCCAGCCGAACAGTCCCGCCACCACGATGACGCTGACCCACAAGCTCACCCGGACCGTGACGTCGTAGGGAAACGCCGGCAGCCGCGACAGTCTGTCACCGAGGTCGTCCAGCCACGCGATTCGGCCGGCGACCGACACGCGCGCCGTGTCAGCTGAGGAAGACGGCGGCACCGATGGTTCCGATCCACGCCAGCAGCAACAGCTGCAGTACCCGGTCCTTCAACGCGATCTCCTCGGGCTCCCCGGCCATTCCACCGTCGACGTCGACCGCGTAGCGCAGGATCGCGATGGTGATCGGGATGATCGTCACCGCGTACCACGACGCGGTGGCGCCGTCACGTTCGAACGCCCACAGGCCGTAGCAGAGCACCATCGCGGTCGCCGACAGCGTCCACACGAAGCGCAGGTAGGACGCCGTGTAGCTCTCCAGTGACTTGCGGATCTTGGCGCCGGTGCGTTCAGCGAGTTGCAGTTCGGCGTATCGCTTACCCGCCACCATGAACAGCGAACCGAAGGTCATCACCAGCAGGAACCACTGTGACAACGGGATACCCGCCGCCGCGCCGCCTGCGATGGCGCGGATCAGATACGCCGACGAGACGATGCAGATGTCGAGTACCGCTTGGTGCTTGAGCCCGAAGCAATACGCCAACTGCATACCGATGTAGACCGCGATGACCACGACCAGGTTCACCGAGGCCAGCACCGAGATGCCGAGCGCCGCAACGGCCAATACCACCGATACGGTGTAGGCCAGCCATTCGGGCACGACACCGGCCGCGATCGGCCGGAACCGCTTCGTTGGGTGCTGGCGGTCGGCCTCGACGTCGCGCGCATCGTTGACCAGGTAGATCGACGAGGCGGCGAGTGAGAACGCCACGAAGGCGATGAGGATCTTGACCGCGACTTCGCGATAGTCGTAGTCGACGTACCCGCCGAGGGAGGCGATCGGTGCCGCGAGAACGAGCAGGTTCTTCACCCACTGTCGCGGCCTGATCGCCTTGATCAAGCCCGTCGCGACGTTTCGAGGTGGACCCTTCTGCGGCAACGGCTCCTGATTCATCGGCGGTGCGCTCTCTGTGCTGCTCTCTCTCGAGATGCTCATCGGACTCCTTCGCCCCGCTCTGTGACCATGGTGACCGCCTTCGCGACGACGGCGCCGACCGCCACGCCGGTGAGCACGTCACTCGGGTAGTGGACACCGAGCACCAACCGCGACAGAGCCATCGGTGGCACGAGGATCGCCGGTAGGGGCAGGCCGGTCACACGCCCCAGAAGAATCGCCGCCGCGGTGGTGGACGTCGCGTGGGCTGACGGAAAACTCAATCGGCTCGGTGTTCCGACGTTGACGGCGATCGCGGGGTGGTGCGGCCGTTCGCGTTGCACCACACGTTTGATCACCACCGCGGCCGCGTGGGCGACGAACGCGCCCGCCCCGGCCGCGAGCCATCCCCGCCGCCGTGCCGGCTGCAGCAGCGCACCGAGCGCCGCGACCGCGAGCCAACCGGCGCTGTGCTCACCGAAGTGCGACAGTGCTCGCGCACCTGCCAGCACGCCGGGCCGATCGGCGAGTGCGGACTGGACCGCCACCAGCACGGCGTCCTCGCCGCGGGGGCTCTCAGCCATCGTCGGAGGGAGGCAGCACCGTCTCCCACTTCTGTTTACTGGTGAGAACGGGGAGCGCTTCGCGGTAGATCTTGCGCATACGGTTGAACCTGCGGAGGATCTCCAGCTGACGTTTGACCGACTCACGAAGCAGCTCAGCCAGTTTGGCGCGATCGCGCTGCCGATACACGACACCGCGGCCGTCAGCGGTGGTGACGGTGACCCCGTCGACCCTGGACAGCGAGAACCAGCGCGCATCCTGTGTTGCGACGTTGATCTGCGGGCGCCGGTGATGCTCCGGGTCGTGCGGCTTGACCTGGTGCAGCACACCGCGGGTCAGCCGGTACGAAATCGCCAGCGGGTTGGTGGGAATCGTCACCTTCTTACGCCACCTCTTGTCCGATGGTGTGGGCAGCGCGGTCGCACTCGGCAGGACCACGGCGTCGGGGTATTCCTGACGCATTGCGCGTACTTCCGGCAGCGCGGACTCCAGGATGGAGAACAGATGCTCGGGGCCGGCCAGGAAGTCGTCCATCGCCTTGTTCTGGATCGCGACGGTCGAATATTCAAGGCAGAGTAGATGTTTGATTGTCGCCTTCAAATGGCTCGCCAGCAGACCGGCGACATTGCCGTCCCAGTGCAGGGCCGCGACCACCAAACGGTTGCGGAGGTGGAAGTACGCCTGCCAGTCGATGGCGTCGTCCTTGTCACTCCACGCCATGTGCCAGATCGCGGCACCGGGAAGCGTGACGGTCGGATAACCGTGCTCACCGGCGCGCAACCCGTAGTCGGCATCGTCCCACTTGATGAACAGGGGCAACGGCTGACCGAGTTCCTCGGCGACCTGCCGCGGGATCATGCACATCCACCAGCCGTTGTAGTCGACGTCGATGCGGCGGTGCAGAATCTTGCTGCGGTGCTCCTCTTCGTTGTTCAGCGGGTACTTGGCGAAATTGTGGTCATATTCGGTGTTGACCGCACCGGTCCACATGAAGTTCTCCGAATCGACCATCTCGCCCATCACGTGCAGGTGGCTCGGCTCCTGCAGGTTGAGCATCTGGCCGCCGACCAGGGTCGGGGTCTTCGCGAACCGGTTCATGGCCAACAGCCGCAGAATCGAGTCGGGCTCGACGCGAATATCGTCGTCCATGAACAGGATCTGCTCGCAGTCGGTGTTCTTCAGCGCCTCGTACATCACCCGGCTGTAGCCACCGGAGCCGCCGAGGTTGGGCTGGTTGTGCACCGACAACCGATTGCCCAGCGCAGCGGCGACCGCCTCGAAGCCGGGATGGTCCTTGGCCTTGTTGGTGCCCTGGTCGGAAACGATGACGGCGCTGATCACCTTGTCCACCAACGGATCCGATGTCAGTGCGGCGAGCGCGTTGACGCAGTCCGACGGGCGGTTGAAGGTCGGGATTCCGACGGCGATATTGGCACGCCCGGGGGCCTCGGTCGGTGCGTACCAGCCTGCCGCGTGCACCGTGCATTCGCTGTCGGTGGTGATGTCGAACCAGATCCACCCGCCGTCTTCGAACGGCGACAGGTCGACTTCGAACTCGATGGAAGAGGGCTGGTGCGTGTCACCGCTGGACACCTCGTCGCCGCCGACGGTGATCCG
>CAZOIX010000182.1:0-7118 GCA_964579685.1 uncultured Mycobacterium sp. | reverse complement strand
TGATACGCCTGCCTGCCCCGTAGGTGATCGACCGGCGCTGCGGCAAGGCGCTGCTCCATGTGCAGGTGATCGAGCAGTTCGTCCTTGGTGACGCCCTTGAGGTGCGCGAGCCCGGATCGATGCCGCAGGACGTCACGCACGGTGATGTCGTCCTTGCCATTGGCGCCGAATTCGGGCCAGTAATGTGCCACGGGCTCGTCGTAGGACAGCAGGCCGCGATCGACGAGGCGGTGAATGACCATGGCCGCAACGCCCTTGGTCGCGGAGAACACCATCGCCCCGGTGTCGGCCGTCCACAGGTGTTCGCCGGCTCGGTCGGACCATCCTGTCCACACATCGACGACAGGTCGGCCGTCGAGGTAGACCGCCAGCGCGCCACCACCGAACCGACGGCCGGGAAACAGTCCGGCAAAGATGCGCACGACGTTTCCGAAGTGGGCGTCGGCGGCGCCCTGCACGCCGCGCGGCAACCCCTCCTGCGCCCGCAGAAGTGACGCCTTTGTCATACCGCCAACAATGCTGCCGTACCCACCGCTGTGGGCCCGGAACCGCGATATTCAGTCGGTAACGCTCATGACATTGGCCTTCAGCTGCGCGCCGGGCGGGCCCTGGAGCACGACGTCCTGCAGGATCTGTGCCTGATCCTTTTCCACCCTGAACTCGCCCTTCTGCGGTGCGTTCCCGCCCACTACCTCGTAGAACACCGTGAACGGCGTCTCCGGCAGGGGGTGTAGCCCAATGTATTTCGGATCAATGGTGTACGTGTAGGTGCACGATCCCTCGGGCAGACAGGTCTGCTCGGTGACGTTCACCCCGACGGTGAATTCGAACGGCGACGGGATCTTCGGCGACGGCGGCACGAGCGACGTCCGCGGTGCGCCGCGCTCCGACGGCTTCGGCGTCGCGTAGCTGCCGTAGATCATCATCGCCGCGACGCCGACACCGCTGGCGAGGATGGCGAAGAGCGCCAGAGCCGCGGACCACTTGCGGGCCTTCGACGAAAGTCGCATGTACCTACTTAACCTGACCGGCCGTCAGTGCTGCGGGCGGCGCCGCCTTCCGAGAAACCCCGTCAGTACGATCGCGCCGATGCCGACCGCCGCCGCCATGGCGGCGGCCACGATGAGGGTGATGTCCTTGCCGGACAGGCCGGTGGGCTTCGAGTCGCTGACCAGCTGCAGGTCGTAGTTGCCCGGCAGCGGGCCCTGGGCGGGCGCTTCCATCCCGGGGAAGCTCTGGGTCTGGTGCACCTCGAACTGCGGTACACCTGCCTCGTTCTGCTTCCATTCGCCCCACGCCGGTGTCACGCCGTCGAGAAGCACCTTGTGCGCTCCGCCCTGGCTGGGGTCGGGGCCCACGTCGACGATCTTGCGGACCACGATGGGCCGGTAGGTGGCATCGGTGTATTTGACCTGGACCGGGACGTCGGTCAAGGTACGCACCGGCGGCGGTGGCGGAGGTGGCGGCAACCCCGGTCCCGGGAAGTACCCGCCACCGAAGAAGTTGCCCACCGCGAACTCGATCGGAATGCCGAAGACGTTGAGCCGCAGGGCGCTGAAGTTGTACGACCCGGCCTCGGGCACTTCGGTGACGATCTGTCCGAACGGGGGGATCAGCACCATCCGGGGCTCGCCCCCGACGTCGTACACGAGCTGCAGCGGCTCGGGGTACGGATTGAAGATCTGCGGCCGGAAGTACTCGTCGTACTTGACCCAGTCCGGCTGCCACTGCACGACCTTTGCCTCCGCGGCGGCCAGCGTGGCATCCGGCGGCGGGGTGCCCCCGCCCTGACCGTTCTCGTCCGGCGGGGCCAGGATCAGATTCTTGAGGTTGTCGATGTCCTCGGGCGGCGCCGGCGCCGGATCCGCCTCGACCGGCGTGGCGTCCTGTGCCTTCGCGATGTCCGCAGCCGGCGCTTCCGCTTGCTGCGGCTCAGGTGTCGCGGTGACTCCCGCGGCCTGTTCGATGCTTCCCGAATCTTCGACGGTGGACTCGCTGGTGCCGGGCTGCTCGGTCGAACTGCCTGCGGTCGTGCCGACCGACGTCGTCTCTTCCGAGGACGTCTCCGACGCCGAGGTGCTGGCCGTGGTGGCCGTCGTGCTCGTGCCGCTGGTGGCCGACGTGGACGTCTCGTCGGCCGAACTCGTCGGCGACGTCGGAGACGTCGACTCGGTGCTCGGCGTGGTTTCCGGCGCCGACGTGGTCGCGGTGGTGACGGGAGCCGACGTGGTCGCCGCCGTGGTCGCCGTGGTGACCGCTTCGGTCGGGGTCGGCTCAGGCTCAGCTGATGTGGGGGTCGGTTGCGGCGCCTCCGTCGTCACGACCTCGGGCGCTGGGGTCGTCACCGGCGCTTCGGTCACGAGCGGAGCCTCGGTCACGACCGGAGCCTCCGGCGGCGCCTCGGTCAGCACGGGTTCGGTCGGCGCGAAGGTGTCCACCACGGTCGTGTCGTCCGTCGGTTGGGCGAACGCGGGGACGGCCCCGACACCCAGCGCCGTCGACGAGACGGTCACGACTGACGCCAGCGCGACAGCCAGGCCACGGACGGCCGGGGTGGTGGCGACGACGTGCTTGATGCTCATAACGACCTGCTCCTGTTGAATCGGCGTGCTGCGTGAGGTGAGCATCGGTCGTCAGGCTTGGATATTTCTTGGACACCTCGGAGCGGGGTGGATTTGTGCATTGTCGTTCCCCAAATCAGATGAGCGGCGGCGCGAGCCGGGCACCGGCGTCGGCAACAAGAACGGGCAGTGCGACGGCCATCGACAGACCCGCTTCGGGCCGAGGAGACACCGACATCGACTACCCCCTTCAAGCTGGTGTTCCCCCGAACGCTCCAGATCGTCGAATTCTCGCAGGCAGTGGCGGTCAACGCCACATATTCATCGAAAACAGCAAATATTGACGCCGGGTGGCATCCTTACCCGGGAGCGAGTGCCCTCACAATGAGGTTGCTTTGCGTTCTCAAGGGATAGTCAGGCTAGATATCAAGCCTGACCTCACCTCGCGGCTGCGGAGGTAACAAGCGTGCGGATCCATTCACGCCCGGTGGGTTGCGGTACCTCGGCGACCGCCTCAGTCTCGAATACGGGACCGGGCGCTCGCCCGATCGTGGAGAGTGAGACCGTGCTGGTTTGCCGCAGTCCCCGGGAGGCGTAGTGGAGGGCACGCCCTTCGGCAGGTACCGCCTCGTCGAATTGATCGGCCGCGGCGGCATGGGTGAGGTGTGGAAGGCCTTCGACACGGCCACCCGGCGCGTCGTGGCGGTGAAGGTACTGCCCGCGCAGTTGGCTGCCGATCCCGTCTTCGAGGAGCGGTTCCGGCACGAGGCCTTCGCCGCAGCGGGTCTGAACAACCCGCACGTCGTCCCCATCCACAACTTCGGCGAGATCGAGGGCCGGCTGTATGTGGACATGCGGCTGATCGAAGGCCAGGACCTGGAGCACGTGCTCAAGGCGGGCCCGATGGCGCCCGCACGCGCGGTGAAGATCATCGAGCAGATCGCGTCGGCACTCAACGCCGCGCACAAGATCGGGCTCGTACATCGCGATGTGAAGCCCTCCAACATCCTCGTCGCCGAGGACGACTTCTCGTATCTGATCGACTTCGGCATCGCGCGGGCGGCCGGCGAGACGAAGCTGACGGCCACCGGAAATGTGGTGGGCACATGGCCGTACATGGCTCCCGAACGCTTCACCACCGGCCAGTCCGATACCCGGTCGGACATCTACGCACTGACCTGTGTGCTCTACGAATGCCTGACGTCCAGCCGGCCGTTCCCCGGCGAGAGCGTGGAGCAGCAGATCGCGGGACACCTCACCACCCCACCGCCGCGCGTGTCTCTCAGGATTCCGGGGGTGTCACCGGCGCTGGACGCGGTGATCGCGGCCGGGATGGCCAAGGACCCCGAGGACCGCTACGGAACGACGACCGAGATGGCCCGTGCGGCGCAGGCGGCGATCGCCGGCGACGGCCGCACCCAGCCGGCCAAACCCGGTTCGTCGAAGACGGCGGCCGGGGTGGCGCCGGCCACTCCGACGCGCGCCTTCGTCGACGAGGACACCGAAAAGCACTGGACCCCTCGGCCGGCCCGACCGATCGAGAAGGTGGAGCCGGAGTCGGACGCGACGCAGGCCCGACCGGCCGAACACGTCGAAAAGGCTTGGGCGCCAACGGAGATGCAGCCGGCCGACCAGGGCCTGCAGCCCCCGTGGGCACCGACCCAGGCCGGCCCGCCCGAGCATGTGGCAAAGGCCTGGGCGCCAACACATCTCGGCGCACCCGCACCGCACGCTGAGAACGCCGCCGCCCCCACGCAGGCCCAACCGGCGGCCGCCCCCGAACCCGACGACACCGCGCGCTGGCCGTGGTACCGGCGCACGGCAGTGGTCGTACCCATCGCCATCGTGATGATCGTCGCCGCCGTCGCCACCATCCTGCTGGTCATCAGCGGGGGCGACGAACCACCTCCCGGGGGGTCAGCACAGCCACCGGGCGCAGGACTGAACGGCACGTTCACCGCCGCGTTCGGCGCCCCCACCCAGCCCAATGGCCAGCCGTTCAACGACGCGAGCGGCGGCACCGAGACGTGGGTGTTCAAGTCGGACTGCAAAAGCGGTGCATGTGTCGCCAGCGCGACAAAGACCAGCGGATCTGTCAGCGCAGCAACAACTTTGGTGTTCGACAAGGTGGACGATCATTGGGAGTCGGTGACCGCGAAGCAGGCGACGTGCCAGGGCGCGGGCGCAACCGAGATCTGGGAGTCGATGTCACTGCAGTCCCAGCCCGACGGGTCGTTGAAAGGCGAATTCATCGTCCGGTCGCCCAACCCCAGCTGTGCCAGCAACCGGCCGGTGACGTTCACCCAGCAGAGTGACGCCGGGCAAGGTGTCTCCATCGCCGATCCGGCCACGCTGCCCGCCCGGGTGGCCTCACCGGCACAGGCACTGTACGGCCGCTATCAGGAGGTCGACACCTACAAGGACGGCAACCGCAGCGCCGATGTCAGCTTCGACATCCAGACGTACTGCCTACGCACCGGCGATCGCTGCCTGAGCTATTGGCTGACTCCCAATGACGTCAAGATCCTCATCTTCGAGCGCAACCAGTTCGTCCTCGCCAACAGGTCGTCCGATTCGACGTGCAAGGACGGCGGCCCGGCCCATCGCGAGATCAGCCTGCAGTACCCGCTGCCGTCGCCGGCTCAGGATCCGATCACGCTGCTGACCGGAACAGGGCACTACACCATCACCGGCGCCTGCCCGTTCAACAGCGACTTCGACTCCAGGGTGCAGCGCACGGGGGATTAGACCAGCCCGGCCACGAAGGCCGCCGCCTGATCGGTCATCCCCGGCACGTACTCATGGTGTGGAGCCCGGTTGCTCAGATCGCCCTTGTCGCAGATCGGGTCATTGGCGGTGCACAGGTCGATGGTGCGTGAGGCGAACGCGGGGCTCAGGGCGTTCAACGGGCCCATCACCCGCCCCAGCGGGTTACCGAACACCGCCACGGCGGCCACCCGGTTCGCCGCGTCGGGCGGCAGCGGATTCGCGAGCGCGTTGAGGTCCAGACCCGGGATGGCATCCAGGCCGGGAATGGTGCTCACGCCGGCCATGGCCGCGACGTTGGGGGCCACGCCCAACATCAGGTCGACCACGGCGGCACCCTGGGAGAAACCACCGAGGACCAGCTTGGTGTTCGGACAGGTGGTGGCCATGAACTGGGCATGGTTGGTGGCGTCGGCCGCCCCCTCGGCGGCACGAAGGAAGTTGAAGGTCGCGGCGTAGTTCACCGCGTATACGCCCACTGATCGGTCACCGACCTTGGAGCGCAGTGCGTCGACGAATGCCTGGCCGACGAGACCGATGCCGGGCGCATCGTTCGTACCACGGGCGAAGATCACCTCGATGTCGGGACACTCCTGGGCTGCCGCGGCGGGAATGCCGTTGGGCGCGAACGACATCACGGTGACGGTCAGCGCGGCGACGAGAAAACGAACGGCGGTCCTACGCATCTGCCCGATGGTAGACAGCTATTTCACAGCCCGTGGACGGATTCGGTCTACTTCGCCAGCGTGAACTGGTTGATGTCGATGAAGCCGTCCCGAAATGCCTTCGCGCAACCGGTCAAATACCTCATATAGCGTTGATAGACCTCTTCGGACTGGATCTCGACGGCCTCTTTGTGGTGCGCTTGTAACCCCGCGGCCCAGTGGTCGAGCGTCCTGGCGTAGTGCAGCTGCAGCGACTGCCTGCGTTTCAGGTTGAAACCCATCTTCGACGCGTGGAACTCCACGATCTCGATCGCAGGCAACTGTCCGCCTGGGAAGATCTCGGCGGCGATGAATTCGTTGAAACTCGTCATCTCCTCGGTCATTTCCAGGCCGTGATCGACGATCTGCTGCGGAGTCAGCATGGTGATCGTGTGCAGCAGCATCACCCCGTCATCGGGCAGGACGCGGTAGACCATCTCGAAGAAATCGTCGTAACGGTCATACCCGAAATGCTCGAAGGCGCCGATGGAGACGATCCGGTCGACAGGCTCGTCGAACTCCTCCCAGCCGTGTAACAGCACCCGTCTGCTGCGCGGGGTGTCCATCGCGTCGAGCGACTTCTGCACGTGTGCGGCCTGGTTCTTCGACAACGTCAAACCGATGACGTTCACGTCGTACTTCTCGACCGCACGGCGAATCGTGCCGCCCCAGCCGCAGCCGATGTCCAGCAGCGTCATCCCGACCCGCAGCCCCAGCTTGCCCAGCGCAAGGTCCATCTTGGCGATCTGCGCCTCTTCCAACGGGATATCGCGCAGCCGGTCGAAGTACGCGCAGCTGTACGTCATGGTCGAGTCGAGGAACAGCCGGAAGAAATCGTCGGACAGGTCGTAGTGTGCCTGCACCTCTTCGAAGTGCGGCGTCAATTTCTCCGTCATGACGTATACACGCCTTTCTGGCCTCCGCGGTTCATGCGAAGTCCCCCCAGTACCCCATCAGTAAAACCCCGGCCGCCCAAGGATCGGAAGCCGAATCCGCGGCCGTCACCAACGGGTAACAAGTGCGCCATGTGTGCGCTAGACCGGATTCCCGTCGTCGTCCCAGTTCGCGGCCACCTTCTTGCTGGGCT
>CAZOIX010000181.1:0-7144 GCA_964579685.1 uncultured Mycobacterium sp. | reverse complement strand
CGAAACAGGAGCGGCGGGCGGTTTCGGGTGACTTGGCCGAGAAGACCCGCTGCATGAAGTCGATCGCGACGATATCGCCGACGCCCAGGGCGATCAGCGTGGCCCAGTTGATGGTGGCGCCCATCGCCGGATCCGTGAGTTGCTCGAAAGCGAACGGCCCCATCCCATCCGGAATGTTGATGCCGTGGGTCGAGCTCATCCAGAAGAACAGTGCCCAGCCGCCGACCAAGATCAACACCATCTGGATGATCGCGGTATACGCATCCGCGATCAGTCCGCCTGCACCGGTATACGACACGGCGAGCACCGCGATGACCACCGCCCCCAACCAGAACGGGAACCCGGTGAAGTGCTGGAACAGAAAACCGCCGGCCACCAGATTGCCTGCCACCAGAAGGATGAACCCGATGATCAACAGGATGGCCGCGGTGAATTCGACGCGGCGGCCGAACCGCAGGTGGTAGTAGTCGGGGAACGACGTCAGTCCCATCCGGTTCATCGGTTTGGCGAAGAAGATGCCGGTGAGCAACAGGCACAACCCCAGCCCCAACGGCAGCGATGCGCCCGCCCAGAACCCGAACGCAGAACTCAGATCGGTGTTACCCAGGGTTGCGTTGGTATCGACGGCCGAGCCCATCAGGGCGCCGCATACCAGTAGCAGGGGCAGACTGCGGCCGCCGACCAGAAAGTTCGCGCTGTCGCCTTCGATCTTCTTGGACACGTAGAAGCCGATGACGACGATGAGCGCGACACTTATCCCTATGCCGAGAAGAATCATCGGGAGCCTCCTTTGATGAGGTGGGCCTCCCGGGCTTTTGTCCCGCCGTGGAACGGCCGGCGTCGCTGCACAACCGCTTGCATCTCTCGGACCAGCCCCGGCGAACCGGCGGAACCCTAGACGCGCCTCACACAGGTGAATGTGAGTCGTCGATCAGACAAACTCCGGTCGGTTACGGCGGTTCGCGGATCGTGTTAACGGCGCGTTGCAATTCCCTCCTGCCGGTTTCGGCAATCGCTGCCAAGATAAGGACCAGGAGCCGATCTGGGTTCCCCGGACGAGGTGCGTCGTACCCGGCTTGCGACAAGACGGCGCGTGAGGAGCACCTGTGACCGAACAGAACGAACCTCTCAACGCCGAGGGCGCATGGGCCCAGCAGGCCGAGGCCCGCATTCCCGAACGCCGCGAACGTGAGGAGATCGAGCGCGGCCTGAGCTACGGACTCGAGGCGGCGCCGACGATCAACGACCGCCGCATCTCCACGTTCGTGCGTGGCGAGCTGCCGCACTTCGCGGGTGAGCGCGGGACGTTCCTGAAGTGTCCGTTCGTCGAGGACGTCAACCAGGTCGACGACGCCGAGGTGGCGATCTTCGGGGTGCCGTTGGACGCCGGGGCGACCTACCGTCCGGGCACCCGCTTCGGCCCCCAGGGCATCCGGCGGTCGACCAACCTGTTCGGCACCTACAACTACGAGTCGGGCGTGGACCTGCGTGAGCAGCTCAACATGGTCGACATCGGCGACGTGTTCACCATCCCCGGCAATCTGGAGAAGTCCTTCGATCAGATCAGCCAGGCGATGGCGCACGTGGTCTCCAAGGGGGTGATGCCCGTGGTCCTTGGCGGCGACCACTCCATCGGCTTCCCGACCATCCGGGGGATGACGCCGTATCTGGACGGCAACGTCGGCATCATTCACTTCGACCGCCATGTCGACACCCAGGAGTCCGACCTCGACGAGCGGATGCACACCACCCCGTGGTTCCACGCCACCAACATCAAGAATGCGCCGGCGACCAACCTGGTTCAGATCGGCATCGGCGGCTGGCAGGCGCCGCGCGCGGGCGTCAAGGTCGGGCGGGAACGCCAGTCGACGGTCATCACGGTCGGCGACGTCGAGCGCGTCGGTGTCGAGAAGATCGCCGAAATGGCGCTCGAGATCGCGTGGAAGGACGCCAAGGCGGTGTATCTGTCGTTCGACATCGACGTGATCGACGCCGGCTTCGTTCCGGGCACGGGCTGGCCCGAGCCTGGCGGGCTGCTGCCCCGCGAGGCGCTGAACCTCGTGAAGATGGTGTCCGAACCAGGCTTGGCAGGCATCGAGGTCGTCGAATGCTCGCCACCCTACGACTGGGCGGAACAGACGGCGTTGCTGAGCTCGCGCGTGATCCTCGACAGCCTGGCCGCCCAGGTGCGGTCGGGCAAGCTCGGCAACAAGCCCGCCGCGCGGGACCGCGTCGCATGGGGGCCGTAGATCCGTAGGCTTTGACCTATGCGCGTGGCCCTGGCACAGATCCGCAGCGGCACCGACCCGTCGGCCAACCTCGACCTGGTCGAGGACTACACGCGGCGCGCTGCCGACGCCGGGGCGCGACTGGTGCTGTTCCCGGAGGCCACGATGTGCCGGTTCGGGGTGCCGTTGACCCCGATCGCCGAACCGGTGGACGGGGCGTGGGCGACGGGGGTGCGCAAAATCGCCGACCGTGCCGGCATCGTCGTCGTCGCGGGCATGTTCGTACCGGCCGGGGACGGCAGGGTGTACAACACACTGATCGCCACCGGACCCGGCGTCGACACGCACTACGACAAGATCTACCTGTACGACGCGTTCGGCTTCAAGGAGTCGAGCACCGTGGCACCGGGTCGCGAGGCCGTGGTGATCACGGTCGACGGGGTCGGGGTCGGGCTCACCCTGTGCTACGACGTCCGCTTCCCCGAGCTCTATGTCGAATTGGCGCGCCGCGGTGCACAACTCATCACCGTGCACGCGTCGTGGGGTACCGGCCCAGGCAAACTCGAGCAGTGGACGCTGCTGGCCCGCGCCCGCGCCATCGACACCACCGGCTTCGTCGCCGCAGTCGATCAGGCCTACCCGGGTGACGAGCTCGCGGCATTCGGGCCCATGGGTGTGGGCGGCAGCGTCGTGGCGTCGCCGACGGGAGAGGTCGTCGCTTCGGCAGGCGACGATCCGTCATTGCTCGTCGCCGACATCGATCTCGATGCCGCCCGCAAAGTGCGCGAAACCGTCGCGGTAATGCACAACCGCACTGATCATTCGTACGGTAGGGCAGAATCGCGGGGGTGAGTGACCCCTGGGACCGCCGGAATCAACCGCAGGGCCCGCCGCCGCGGCCCCAGTACCCGCAGGAACCCCCGCAGTATCCGCAGCGCCCGGCCCAGGGACCGGCCTACGCGGCTCCGCCTCCGCCGCCAGGGCCACCGCAGCCTCCGGCGCCACCGCAGGACGAGCCGTCCGGGAAGCGGAAGGGATTCCTACGTGACCCACTGTCGATCGTCCTGGTGGTCGTCATCGTCGTGGCCGTGGTCGCGGCGGCGCTGATCGGTGTCGAGTTGTACGCCCGCAACCAGGGCGAGACCAGAGTCGCTTCCGCCGTCGAATGCCTCGTGGAGGACAAGGCAGAGGTGTCATTCGCGTTCATGCCGCCGTTTCTCATCCAGCACATGTCCCGCCACTACACGAGCCTGCACATCGAAACCGCGGGCAATCAGATCCGGGACTTGGCCGGGATGAAGGCAGACGTCACCATCGAGGACGTCAACCTGAACGAGGACGCCGGCTCCGGCGGCGGCGGCACGATCGGTTCCCTCGTCGCGAAGATCGACTGGACGGCCGCCGGGATGTCGCAGTCCATCCAGCACGCGCTCCCGCTCGTCGGCTCGCTGATCTCCGGCGTGACGACCAACCCGGCCGATGGCACGGTCGAGTTGGAGGCGGCGCTCGGCAGCATCGTGACCAAGCCAGAGGTCAAGAACGGCGCCCTCACCCTGCAGGTGACGAAGTTGACCGGCCTGGGTTTCACCTTGCCGCGCGAAACGATCCAGCCGGCGCTCGACTCCCTCACCACCCAGCTGACCAACGAGCTACCGATGGACATCAGGGCCGATTCGGTGGAGGTCACGAACGACGGTGTCAAGACCCAGTTCTCGACGCGGAACGCGACGATCCCGAGCAGCGAGCAGGACTCCTGCTTCTCGAATATCTGACGGTCAGCTCTCGGGTTCGCGCCAGCGAAAGCTGTTGACGTACTTGCCCATGTCCATGGCGAGCTGAAGATTGGCGCCCGACGGATGGCCGGGACCGAACTCCTGGGTGAACTCGTGGTACGGGCCGGCCGCCGCGGCGACCAACGCGTAGTCGTACTTGACCGAGGCCATCACGAGGAGCCGCATTCGGGTGAATGCGCTCCTGGCGTCGTTGGGGTACACGTCGACGACGACGCCGTACCCCGGCTGGTAACCCACCATGGCGTTGGGTATCTCGTAGGCGGTGGTGGCGTCGGGGAACTTCTGACCGATCAGGTAGTCCACGATCTCTTTCGCTGTCTTGCCGTCGGCGGGCGTCCCGAACAGCTCCATGGTGCCGGTGTCGCCGCCGGTGAATTTCAGGCTGACGCCGTCTGGGTCAAGTGTCGCCTCGTAAGCCGTTCCGGGACCGGGGTATTGGACCGAGAACGCGCCATCATCGGAGATGTACCGCGGATACGACTCGATCGGTTCGGCGATCGGCGGACCACCGCAGTCGGGCGGACACTGGTAGGCGGCGACGTCGGGGGTGGCCACCACGGCGGCGACGATACCGCCCGCCGCCGTGACCACTGCGCCGACGCTCAGCACCAGGAGCAGACGAGAATAGGACGTTCGGTGAACCAGTGCCGTGACGCCATCGGGTGTGAAACGCCGTTCCGCACGCGAGCTTCGTGACGCCGCACGGGCGGCGACTCCACAATTGGGGCAGAACGCCATCTCTGGGACCGCCTGGTCACAGTATGGACAGGTCAGCCGCTCCGTCGGTTCCGCCAGATCGAGCTCTTCGAACATCAGGGCCGCCTGAATGCCGACGCGCAGCGCGATCAGGGCGAGCGCAGTGATCAGCAGGTACAGTCCCAACTGCAGGAGCAGCGGAAATCCGTAGACGTCCATCAGCCCCATCACGGCGTAGAAGCCAAGTGTCACAAGCATACTGGCCACCATGGAGACTCGGCGGCTGAACCAGAGCGTCACGCCGACCAGTCCGCCCAGCGCCGCCGAGGTCAACGGCACGGCGATGACCTGAATCCCCGCGTGGATCAGAAACGTGTCCATCGACCTGTCTCCGGCGGTGATCCCCGTCTGAAACTGCGGCGCCAATTGGGTCAGAGTCGCCGCAGCGGTGAAGCTGATCGCTGAAAGCGCCCCGATGACGAACCCATCCAACGATTCCCGAATTCCCGGTCGCACCAACCGGATAACCACCGCTGGAATCAGCATCAGCACGGCGAAGCTGACGGGGAAGGCCAGCAGGAACAGAATGTCGGCCAGGCTGGCCGTTTCGTCGAAGCTGCCTTCGGAGAGCGCCAGGGCGTAGGCATCGACCACGAGCGAGTCGGTCTCGAACGCCCATGCGACGCCGAGGGCGATCCCCATCAGTGCGGTCAGCACCAACGTGCTGCGCGGCTGATCGTCGTCGATTTCGGACTCGCGCAGATACAAGACGAACAGGATCGGCAGGCCGAGCGCACCGACGGTGATCAACGGTGCCTGCCAACGCGCCAGCGTGAATGCGCTCAACGCGACGAACAGAAGTGCCAATCCTATTCGAAACGGGGTGCGGGATCGCCGCGGCAATTGCGGAAAGAGTGAACTCGCGATGGATGGCAGCAGGGTGTGTTCGTGCGGGGCCGCCGCATACGCGCGAATCCGTAGGCGCCCCCCGCCGCCATGTTGTACCGCACCGCAGCGTCCGCAGAACGGTGCGTCTGGTACTTCGGTTTCGCACGCCGTGCAGACCATGGTGGACATTCCACCACTCACCGAGGCGCGACCCCCCTCTGCAGCGCGCGGATGTTTTGGGCGAGGTTGTAGACGTTCGGGCTGCCGAGTCCGGTCACCAGGTCATAGCCGGGCTGTGAATAGTCGACGGCGTTGCCGCCCGGGCCGATCTGACGGAATCCCGGGATGTACGAACCGGACGCAACCCGGTACAGCAGCGGGTTGGCGTTCCCCAGCGGATCGCCGCCGTTGGCCTCGAGGTACTGATTGATCAGCACGGCGAGCGCGGCCCAGACCGGCGCCGCCTGCGAGGTGCCCCCACCGATCATCTCGGTCTGTTTGTAGATGAACCTGACCCCGGTGAACGGATCTCCGACCGCGGCGACATCCGGTGACAGTCGGCGTCCCTGTGTGTCCCGTTCGACCTCGAGCTGGCTCTGCCACTGCGGACGGTCGAACAACGTCGACACCCCGCCACTCGAACCCTGCGAAAGCGGCGAATCGATCCATGGGCGTTCGCTCGCCCACTGCCCCTTGGGCGTTGTCGACAGGGTGGTTCCGCCTACCGCAGTGATCGCCGGTACCGACGAAACCGCGTCAAGGCCAATGTCATCCGGCCCCGGCGGGGCCGACCAATCCTCGTTGCTCTTGCACTCCAGGCCGGCCTTGTCCCCCGTCGCGTCGAAGACTGTGGTGCCATGGCGATGCGCTGCGGTCACCGCGGCCGCGATCGGTGCCAGATCCGTTGCAGTGACCAGCTTCTCGCACCCCCACCCGATGGACAGGCTCCACACCGCTCCGGGGAACTGACGATCGGCCTCGGTGAACATCTTGGCGATCTTCTCGTAGGCGCCGTCGCCTTCCACCGTGGGTCTGGCATTGACGACGACCAGGTGCGCATCCGGTGCAATGGCATGTGCCACTTGCAGATCCATCGCCGTTTCGCCGTGCTGCTCCTCGGGCTTCCCGCCGACGATCTCGGGGGTGAAACGGGGCAGGCCGGAGGTATCGGCGAAGAGGTCCAGGTCCGCCTGATCGGCGCTGTCGAAGGCGAAGAACACGATCGTCGAGCCCTTGCCGGTGAAGCCCTCCTCGGCCAGCGGATCGGCGTTGTACGCCTGCAACAAGCCGTCGGGCGTCAAACCGCCCCAACGTACGTCCAGCGGCAGCAACCCCGGGCTCGCCATGCGATGCGGCGTGTAGCCGTTGATCCGGCCCACCCCTGATACCACTCCGCGCAGCGACGCGGGTATCGACGGCTGTCGCGCGGACGCGTAGAACACCTGGCCCTTGCGGCCCCGGTAGTCATGTATCGGTACGCCGAATGCGCGCGCCACATCCGGGGCGGCACCCTCGACGATCGCCCAGCCATCGTCGGGC
>CAZOIX010000180.1:0-7197 GCA_964579685.1 uncultured Mycobacterium sp. | reverse complement strand
GGCGTTCTCCATCGAAACGACCATCGAAACCACCGTCGGTCAGATCCTCAGCGAATTCATCGAGAAGGAAGACCGACCGGAAGATCAGCGCTGATCATTCCCATTCGATGGTGCCCGGTGGCTTGCTCGTGATGTCCAGCACCACGCGATTGACCTCGCGGACCTCGTTGGTGATGCGCGTCGAGATGCGTTCCAGCACCTCGTAGGGCACCCGTGTCCAGTCCGCGGTCATCGCGTCTTCACTCGACACCGGGCGCAGCACGATGGGATGGCCGTAGGTGCGGCCGTCGCCCTGCACGCCCACCGACCGGATTCCCGCGAGCAGCACCACCGGACACTGCCAGATCTGGTTGTCCAGGCCGGCGGCGGTCAATTCCTCCCGCGCAATCGAGTCGGCACGCCGCAGGGTTTCGAGCCGCTGCGCGGTCACCTCGCCGACGATCCGGATGCCCAGTCCCGGGCCCGGGAAGGGTTGCCGCGCAACGATTTCCTCCGGCAGACCCAACTCGCGCCCGACAGCGCGCACCTCGTCCTTGAACAGCAGGCGAAGCGGCTCGACGAGGGTGAACTTCAGATCGTCAGGGAGTCCGCCGACGTTGTGGTGACTCTTGATGTTCGCGGTTCCCGTCCCACCGCCGGACTCGACCACATCGGGATACAGCGTGCCCTGCACCAGGAAGTCGACCTCAGACCCGTCCGCCGCGATGTCTCGGACCGCGCCCTCGAAGGCGCGAATGAACTGCCTGCCGATGATCTTGCGCTTGCCCTCCGGGTCGGTCACCCCCGACAGCGCTTCCAGGAATCGGTCGGCGACGTCGACGGTGACCAGGTTGGCACCGGTGGCGGCGACGAAATCGCGCTGCACTTGCGCCCGTTCCCCCGCCCTCAGCAGACCGTGGTCGACGAATACGCACGTCAACCGATCGCCGACGGCCCGCTGCACCAGTGCGGCGGCCACCGCGGAGTCCACCCCGCCGGACAGGCCGCAGATCGCCCGCCCGTCGCCGATCTGCTCACGCACCTGCTCGACGAGCGCGTCGGCGATGTTCGCCGGAGTCCACTCCGAGTCGATACCGGCGAATTCGTGCAGGAACCGACTGAGGATCTGCTGGCCATGCGGGGTGTGCATCACCTCGGGGTGGTACTGCACACCTGCCAGGGCCTTGGTGCGGTTCTCGAACGCCGCGACGGGTGCCCCTGAGCTGGTGGCGACGACGTCGAAGCCCTCTGGAGCCGAGGTGACCGCGTCACCGTGGCTCATCCACACCGGCTGGGTGGTGGGCAGATCGGAATGAAGTTCTCCCCCAGTAACTTTCAACTCTGTGCGGCCGAACTCACTGGTGCCGGTGCGCGCGACGGTTCCGCCCAGCGCCTGCGCCATCGCCTGGAAGCCGTAGCAGATGCCGAACACCGGCACCCCGAGGTCGAACACCCCGGCGTTCAGCTGCGGGGCACCGTCTTCGTAGACGCTCGCGGGGCCGCCCGACAGCACGATGGCCTGCGGGTCGCGGGCCTTGATCTCCTCCACCGACGCGGTGTGCGGGATCACCTCGGAGTAGACGCGCGCTTCGCGGACCCGGCGGGCGATCAGCTGTGCGTATTGCGCTCCGAAGTCGACGACCAATACGGGTCGGGGAGAAGCTGATGTCACCCGGACAGTCTAGTCAGCGCACCCAAGTATGCCCGTGGACGATAGTGGGAATGGTGAAGTGGAGGCACGCACCCTTCAGAGCAAAGCGAGGTAACCAGTGCTCGGCCTACCCGAACGGATCCGTGCCACCCTTTTCGACCTCGACGGAGTCCTGACGGATACCGCCAGTGTGCACAAAAAGGCCTGGAAGTCGACGTTCGACGACTTTCTCACCGACGAAGCAGAACGTGAGGGGACCCAGTTCGTGCCTTTCGACATCGACGCCGACTACCTCGAATACGTCGACGGCAAACGGCGAGAGGACGGCGTCCGGTCCTTCCTCGCCAGCAGGGGAATCGAACTCCCCGACGGCGGTCCGGACGACGGACCCGATGCCCGGACGATTCACGGCCTCGGGAGCCGCAAGAACAAGATGTTCCGGGACACCCTGCACACCGACGGGATCGAGGTCTTCGAGGGGTCGCGCCGTTACCTCGAGGCGGTGGTCGACGCGGGATTCGGCACCGCGGTGGTGTCGTCGAGTGCCAACACGCGCGAGGTGCTCGAACTGACCGGACTCGACAGATTCGTCCAGCATCGCGTGGACGGAGTGACCATGCGGGAGGAGAACATCGCGGGAAAGCCCGCACCCGACTCGTTTCTTCGGGCCGCGGAATTGCTCGACGTCGCGCCCGAGCAGGCCGTCGTATTCGAGGATGCGCTGTCCGGCGTCGAGGCAGGACGGGCCGGAAATTTCGGGTACGTCGTCGGCGTCGACCGGGTGGGTCACGCAGAGGCGTTGCGGCGCAACGGCGCCGATGTGGTCGTCACCGACCTGGCGGAGTTGATGTCGCGATGATCACCGGCGCGAACTTCACCATCGAGCCATGGAATATTCGCGAAACCTCGCTCGATCTGGACGTGTTGGACGAATCCGAATCGATGTTCGCCCTGTCGAACGGCCACATCGGCATGCGCGCCAACCTCGACGAGGGGGAACCACACGGGTTACCCGGCACGTATTTGAACTCCTACTACGAGGTTCGTCCGTTACCGTACGCCGAGGCGGGATTCGGCTATCCGGAGGCCGGCCAGACCGTCGTCAACGTCACCAACGGCAAGTTGTTGCGGCTGCTCGTCGATGACGAACCGTTCGATGTGCGATACGGCGAACTGCTCGAACATGAACGGGTCCTGGACATGCGGGCAGGAACCCTGACCCGCACCGCGCGTTGGCGATCACCGGCCGGTAAGCAGGTCAAGGTGGTGTCGACGCGCCTGGTGTCGCTCGCGCACCGCAGTGCTGCCGCCATCGAGTACACGGTCGAGGCGATCGATGAATTCACCCGCGTCACAGTGCAGTCCGAGCTGGTCGCCAACGAAGAGATTCCCCCCTCCTCCCATGACCCGAGGGTGGCCGCCGTACTGGAAAAGCCGCTGGAAGCCGTGCAGCACGAACATTCCGACTGCGGAGCGATTCTGCTGCACCGCACGAGGTCCAGTCAGCTTGTCATGGCGGCGGCGATGGACCACGAGGTCGAGGTCCCCGGCCGGGTCGAAGTGACCACCGGCGCGGGCCCGGATTGGGCGAATACCACCGTGATCTGCGGTCTACGGCCGGGTCAACGACTGCGCATCGTGAAGTACCTCGCCTACGGCTGGTCGAGCCTGCGGTCACGCCCGGCGCTTCGTGATCAAGTCGCGGCGGCGCTCAGCAGCGCCCGGTACACCGGATGGGACGGCCTCCTCAAATCTCAACGCGAATACCTGGACACGTTCTGGGACTCCGCTGATGTCGAGGTCGAGGGTGACCCCGACAGCCAGCAGGCGGTGCGGTTCGGGCTCTTCCACGTGTTACAGGCCAGCGCGCGTGCCGAACGGCGGGCGATCCCGGGAAAGGGGTTGACGGGCACCGGATATGACGGTCACGCCTTCTGGGACACCGAAGGCTACGTCCTGCCGCTGCTCACCTACACCGCACCGCACGCGGCCGCGGATGCCTTGCGGTGGCGGGCATCGACGTTGGACCTCGCGAGGGAACGCGCCGCGCAGCTCGACCTCACCGGTGCTGCGTTCCCGTGGCGCACCATCCGCGGAGAGGAGTGCTCGGGGTACTGGCCCGCAGGGACGGCCGGCTGGCACGTCAACGCCGATATCGCGATGGCGTTCGAGCGGTACCGCATCGTGACGGGTGACGACTCACTGGAGGCCGAGTGCGGGCTCGCGGTCCTCGTGGAGACGGCACGATTGTGGCTGTCGCTGGGACACCATGACCGGCACGGGGTGTGGCATATCGACGGGGTCACGGGGCCGGACGAGTACACGGCTGTCGTGCGGGACAACGTCTTCACGAATCTCATGGCGGCTCACAACCTTCGGATCGCGGCCGAGGCCTGTATGCGGCACCCCGACGGCGCTGACGAATTGGGGGTCACCCCCGCCGAGATGGCCGATTGGCGCAACGCGGCCGACGACGCGTACATCCCCTATGACGAGGACCTGGGCGTGCACCCCCAGTGCGAAGGCTTCACGACCCTTCGGGAGTGGGACTTCGTGTCCAACACCGCGTATCCGCTGTTGCTGCACGAACCCTATGTTCGGCTGTACCCGGCACAGGTGCTCAAACAGGCGGACGTGGTGCTGGCGATGCAGTGGCAGAGCCACGCTTTCACCGCGGAACAGAAAGCGCGCAACGTCGACTACTACGAGAAAAGGACCACGCGTGACTCGTCGCTGTCGGCATGCACACAGGCGGTGATGTGTGCCGAGGTCGGGCACCTCGAACTCGCCCATGAGTACGCCTTCGAGGCTGCGATGATCGATCTGCGCGATCTGCACCACAACACGCGCGACGGACTGCACATGGCCTCTCTGGCAGGAGCCTGGACGGCGCTGGTGGCGGGTTTCGGAGGACTCCGCGACGACGACGGTGTGCTCTCGCTGGATCCGCAGCTGCCCTCCGGCATCACCCGGTTGCGATTCCGATTGCGGTGGAAGGACTTCCGGCTCACGGTGGATGTCGACCACGAGAACGTCACCTACACCATCCGCGACGGGCCGCATCACGGCCTGACGATTCGTCACGCGGGCGCGGATCTCGATCTCAGCACCGATCAGCCGTCGACGGTCGCGATCCGGGTCCGACAGCCGCTGCTTCCCGAACCGCTACAGCCACCGGGCCGCGAACCGCTGCGCCGCAGGCTGCAGTAGGCGCGTTGCTACCCTGCCGAGCTGACCGGCTTGATCGGCAGCTGCCGCAAGGCACCAGGCGCATCGGCGGGCACGACGGGGTGCTCCGGCGGGATCGGCGCGAGGCGCTGGTAGGGCTCGCCCTGTGCGGGGCGCAGATCCACCTGGCCCTTGTTGGGCCATAGCGATGCGGCGCGCTCGGCCTGCGCGGTGATCGAAAGTGAGGGGTTGACACCGAGATTCGCCGACACCGACGCCCCGTCGTGCACCGATAGCGTCGGGTAGTTGTACACCCGCTGATAGGGGTCGATGACGCCACGCTCGGCGGTGTCTGCGATCGCCGCGCCACCCAGGTAGTGCGCAGTCAGCGGGATGTTGAACAGTTCGCCCCACGTGCCGCCTGCCACGCCGTCGATCTTCTCGGCGATGCGCCGGGTCACCTCGTTGCCGACCGGGATCCACGTCGGGTTGGGCTCGCCGTGCCCCTGCCTGCTGTCCAGCCGACGGAAGCCGAATTTGGTGCGGCGGGTGACCGGGGTGATCGAATTGTCCAGGTGCTGCATCACCAGCGCGATCATGGTTCGTTCACTCCACTTGCGCGGATTGAGAAGCCGCAGCAGCTTGCGGGGGTTCGACCCGGCCTGATCGAAGAACTGTTTCCACCGCGGTACGTCGGTGCCCAGGGGCCCGGCGCCATCGGTCATCAGGGTCTGCAGCAGCCCCATCGCGTTGGAGCCCTTGCCGTATCGCACCGGCTCAACATGTGTGTCGGACGTCGGGTGGATCGATGAGGTGATCGCCACCCCGTGGGTGAGGTCCAGATCCTTTGACGCCTCGAAACGGCCGGCGCCGACGATCGACTCCGAATTGGTGCGCGTGAGCACACCGAGCTTGTCGGAGAGCTTCGGCAGTTTTCCTGCGTCCCGCATCTTGAACAACAGCTTCTGGGTGCCGAAGGTGCCCGCCGCGAGTATCACATGCGTGGCGGTGTACTTGCGCCGACGCAGCGACAGCAATCCCGTTCTGGCGGTGCGCACCTCCCACAGCCCGTCGGAGGCCTGCTCGAATCCGGTCACGGTGGTCATCGGAATGACTTCTGCCCCAGCCTTTTCCGCCAGCCCGAGATAGTTCTTCAGCAGTGTGTTCTTGGCGCCGTAACGGCATCCGGTCATACAAGAACCGCATTCGATACAACCGGTGCGCGCCGGGCCCGCACCGCCGAAGTACGGGTCGGGCACGGTCTTGCCGGGGGTCTTGGTGCCATCTGGGCCGAAGAACACACCAACGGGTGTCGGTACGAACGTATCGCCGACACCCATATCGTCGGCGACCTCTTTCATGACCCGGTCGGCGTCGGTGAACGTCGGGTTGGTGACGACGCCGAGCATCCGTTGGGCTTGGTCGTAGTGCGGCATCAACTCGGCGCGCCAGTCGGTGATGTTGCGCCACTGCGGATCGTTGAAGAACGGGTCCGGCGGTACGTAGAGGGTGTTGGCGTAGTTCAGCGACCCACCCCCGACGCCGGCGCCGGCCAGGATCATCACGTTGCGCAGCAGGTGGATCCGCTGGATTCCGTACATGCCGAGTTTCGGCGCCCACAGGAACTTGCGCAGGTTCCACGAGGTCTTGGCGAACTCCTCGTCGGCGTACCGGCGACCAGCTTCGAGAACCCCGACCCGATAACCCTTCTCGGTGAGTCTCAGTGCGGACACACTGCCGCCGAACCCGGAACCGATGATAAGGACGTCGTAGTCAGGCTTCATCGGCCCAGTATCTCGCTACCCGCCGGTAACCACTACCCAGGTGACCCTAACTGCGCGGCTCGCGCCACGTCAGTTTCCTACAGTCAGGCCGACTTTCTGGAACTCCTTGAGGTCGCAATAGCCCGCCTTCGCCATCGATCGTCGCAGACCGCCCACGAGGTTCAGCGAGCCGAACGGATCGTCGGAGGGGCCGGTCAGCACCTGCCCCAGCGAAGGCCGTTCCCCGAGAGCGACCTGTAGCAGCGCGCCGCGCGGCAGCGACGGGTGCGCCGCGGCGGCAGGCCAGAACCAGCCGTCGCCCAGCGCCTCGGCGGCAGTGGCCAACGGGGTGCCCAGCACCACGGCGTCAGCGCCGCACGCAATGGCCTTGGCCAGATCGCCGGAGGTGTGGATATCGCCGTCGGCCAGCACGTGCACGTAGCGGCCGCCGGTCTCGTCGAGGTATTCGCGCCGTGCGGCGGCGGCGTCGGCGATCGCGGTCGCCATCGGCACGCTGATGCCGAGCACCTCGTCGCTGGTGGTCACGCCGCTGGTCGACCCGTAACCGACGATGACGCCTGCGGCGCCGGTTCGCATCAGGTGAAGGGCGGTGCGGTGGTCGAGCACGCCGCCCGC
>CAZOIX010000179.1:0-7198 GCA_964579685.1 uncultured Mycobacterium sp. | reverse complement strand
CGTGGCTGCGTTGGCGGTGGCACTGGGGTTGTGGCCAAGGTTGAGTGAGTACCGATGATCAAGAGGCTCGTTGCCATCCTCTCCGCGATCGCGCTGCTGGCCGGCTGCGCGCAGGCATCCTCGGTGGTTCAGACGCCGGGCCTCACACTTGCGCCACCGACACCGGCGGGTATGGAGGAAATGCCGCCCGAGACGGTGCGCGTGCCCAATGACTCCGAAGACGAGTGCGACCGCACCGCAAGCCTGCGGCCGTTCACCAATAAGGCCGACGCCGACGCCGCGGTCGCCAACATCCGCGCGCGCGGGCGGTTGATCGTCGGACTCGACATCGGCAGCAACCTGTTCTCCTTCCGCGACCCGATCACCGGTGAGATCACCGGGTTCGACGTCGACATCGCCGGCGAGATCGCACGCGACATCTTCGGTACCCCGTCACAGGTCGAATACCGCATCCTGTCGTCGGCCGACCGGATCGCCGGGCTGCAGAACGATCAGGTGGACGTCGTCGTGAAGACGATGACGATCACCTGCGAACGTAAGAAGCTGGTCAACTTCTCCACGGTGTACTTCAACGCCAATCAGCGGATTCTGGCGCCGCGCGATTCGGCGATCTCGGGGCCCTCGGACCTGTCCGGCAAGCGCGTGTGCGTCGCGAAGGGCACCACGTCGATGCGTCGCATCCAGGAGATCACACCGCCACCGATCATCATCGGTGTCGTCGCGTGGGCAGACTGTCTGGTGGCGCTCCAGCAGCGGCAGGCCGATGCCGTGAGCACCGACGACTCCATCCTGGCCGGTCTGGTCGCGCAGGATCCCTACCTGCACATCGTCGGGCCGAGCCTCAACGAAGAACCGTATGGAATCGGTATCAACCTGCAGAACACCGGGCTGGTGCGCTTCGTCAACGGTACGCTCGCGCGCATCCGGCGCGACGGCACGTGGAGCACCCTGTACCGCAGGTGGCTGACGGTGCTGGGGCCCGCCCCCGCACCACCAGTGGCGAGGTATTCGGACTGATGGCCGAAGCGCAGTCTGACGAATTCGGACCGGGCACCCAACCGGCCGCCCTCGACGATCTGGAGGACAGCGCCGCCACGATGCGGCCGATGGCCACCCAGGCGGTCTTCCGCCCGAACTTCGACGATGACTCCGACGGGATGGCCGTCGGCACCGGCGACACGGAACCACAGGATCGCACGACGGCAACGCGGGCGCTCTCGCCGACGCGACGCCTCGGCGGCGGCCTCGTAGAGATCCCCCGTGTGCATGCCAAGGATCCGCTCGAAGCGCTGATGAGCAATCCGGTGGTCGCCGAGTCGAAGCGGTTCTGTTGGAACTGCGGACGCCCGGTCGGGCGGTCGTCCCAAGACGGCGAGGCGCTGTCGGAGGGCTGGTGCCCTCATTGCGGGAGCGCGTATTCCTTTCTCCCGCAACTGAGCCCGGGTGACATGATCAACGATCAGTACGAGATCAAGGGCTGTATCGCCCACGGCGGTCTCGGCTGGGTCTACCTGGCATTCGACCACAATGTCAACGAACGACCGGTCGTGCTCAAGGGTTTGGTGCATTCCGGCGATGCCGAGGCGCAGAAGATCGCGATGCTCGAGCGCCAATTCCTCGCCGAGGTCACCCATCCGGGAATCGTGAAGATCTACAACTTCGTCGAGCACGATGACAAGCACGGCAACCCTGTCGGCTACATCGTGATGGAGTTCGTCGGCGGCACGTCGCTCAAGCAGGCCAAGGGTGAGAGGGTTCCGGTCGCTCAGGCGATCGGCTACATGCTCGAGATCCTGCCCGCCCTCGGCTATCTGCACTCGATCGGTCTGACCTACAACGACCTGAAGCCCGAGAACATCATGATCACCGAGGAGCAGCTCAAGCTGATCGACCTCGGTGCGGTGTCGACCATCAACTCGTTCGGATACCTCTACGGCACACCGGGTTATCAGGCGCCGGAGATCGTGCGTACGGGGCCGACGGTGGCGACCGACATCTACACCGTCGGCCGCACCCTGGCAGCCCTGACGCTGAACCTTCGCACCCGCAAGGGCCGGTACATCGATGGCCTGCCCGAGGACGATCCGGTGCTCATGGAATACGACTCGTTCGCCCGGCTGCTGCGCCGCGCGATCGACCCCGATCCGCGACGGCGATTCGCGAGCGCCGAGGAGATGACGAGTCAGCTGCTTGGCGTGCTCCGCGAGGTGGTCGCCTCCGACACCGGTGTGCCCCGCCCCGGTCTTTCGACCGTGTTCTCCCCCTCGCGTTCGACGTTCGGGGTGGACTTGTTGGTCGCCCACACCGACGTCTACCTCGACGGACAGGTGCATTCGGAGCGGCTGACCGCCCAGGAGATCGTGAAGGCGCTGCAGGTGCCACTGGTCGACCCGTTGGATATCGGTGCGACGGTGATATCGGCGAACGTGCTCACCCAACCGGTGCAGACGTTGGATTCGTTGCGCGCCGCGCGGCATGGTGCGCTCGATTCGGAGGGTATCGATCTCTCGGAGTCGGTCGAACTCCCGCTGATGGAGGTGCGCGCGCTGCTCGATCTCGGCGATGTCGCCAAGGCGACCCGCAAGCTCGACGATCTGGCCGACCGGGTGGGTTGGCGCTGGCGGCTGGTGTGGTTCCGCGCCGTCGCGGCCATGTTGACTGCCGACTACGACTCCGCCACAAAGTATTTCACGGAGGTGCTGGACACTCTGCCGGGCGAGCTGGCACCCAAGCTGGCGTTGGCCGCAACCGCCGAATTAGCGGGCGCGGCGATCGACGAAGCCCCGCAGCGCAAGTTCTACGACACGGTGTGGTCCACCGACAACGGGGTCATCTCGGCCGGATTCGGACTGGCGCGTTCGGAATCGGCGGCAGGAGACCGCGACGGCGCGGTGCGGACGCTCGATCAGGTACCGGTCATGTCACGGCATTTCACCACAGCGCGACTGACGAGTGCGGTGACGCTGTTGTCCGGCCGGTCGACGACCGAGATCACCGAGCAGCACATCCGTGACGCTGCCCGTCGCGTGGAGGCGTTGCCGGACACCGAACCCCGGGTGCTGCAGATCCGGGCGCTGGTGCTCGGGACCGCGATGGATTGGCTGGCCGACAACACCGCGAGCACCAACCACATCCTCGGCTTCCCGTTCACCGAACACGGACTGCAGCTCGGTGTCGAGTCGTCGCTGCGCAGCCTCGCGCGCGTCGCACCCACGCAGGCCCACCGCTACGCGTTGGTCGATCTGGCCAACAGCGTGCGGCCAACATCGACATTCTGATACTGCGAGGTACGAAATCCGTCGAATTTTGACGGCTCCGAAAAGGAATCGGGCAAAATTCCCTCATCGAAGCGCCATAGTCAAAATACGAAATCCGTAGTAGCGTTCGGTTCAGGTTGAGCCCACAGCCCAACCAAATGGCGTCATAGGCGCACGCGGCTCGAACTCCGAGTGCAGCGGCTTTTAGACATAGGGCCCCCACCCCTGGCGGCATTCACGGACGAAGGTCCGTTAGACGGAGGAGGCCGCTCGTGACGATAAGCACTTCCAGGGTATTCCGGCCAGATCCCGAGTCCGTCGGCAAACGCGAAGAGCATCACCGCGCCGTCTTTGAAGCCCTCCGCGACGCACCGTCGACGATCACCGTCACGGTCGGGGGTGAGATCGACGCCTCCAACAGCCGCGAACTGGCCGGCTACGTCCAGCGCCACATCGCGGGTTCCAAGCGTGTCGTGCTCGATCTCCGGATGGTGGACTTTCTCGGCACCGCCGGGTTCGCGGCGCTGCACAACATCAACGTGATCTGTTGTGGAAGCGACGCCACCTGGGTGTTGCAGGCCGGCCGACAGGTCCGCCGGATGCTGGAGATCTGCGATCCCGAAGGTGTACTGCCGCTGGAGAAGTCGCGGGACCTACTCAGCGCAGGCCGTTAACCACCGAGACACAGGCCCGTGCGATCGCGAGCTCCTCGTCGGTCGGAATCACCAGCACCGTCGTCGCTGAGCTGTCCGTCGAGATCCGGCGTGCCACCCCCGTGGGCTCGGCGTTGCGTCGCTCGTCGAGTTCGATACCCAGCGTCGCCATACCGCTGAGCGCGTCGCGACGGACCGCGGCGTCGTTTTCCCCGACTCCCGCGGTGAAGGTGATGACATCGGCGGAGCCGAGCACCGCGAGATACGCGCCGATGTACTTGCGCAACCGGTGGATGTAGACGTCGTAGGCCAACTGCGCCGCCGTGTCACCGGATTCGATTCGCTGGTGGACCACGCGGAAATCGATCTCGCCGCCGAGGCCGAGCATTCCGGCGCGCCGGTTCAGCATCGACTCGATCTCGTCCACGCTCATGTTGGCGGTGCGCCACAGATAGGTGATCACCCCGGGGTCGACGTCGCCCGAGCGGGTGCCCATCACCAGACCCTCCATCGGCGTGAGGCCCATCGAGGTGTCCACCGGCCGACCGCCGGCGATTGCCGACGCGGACGCGCCGTTGCCCAGGTGCAGCACGATTTGACGCAGCGAAGTCTTCGGGACATCGAGGAATTCGGCAGCCTGCTCGCTGACGTACTGGTGCGAGGTGCCGTGGAACCCGTACCGCCGGATGTGCCATCGCGTGGCGATGTCGTGGTCGATCGCGTATGTCGCCGCAGCTGGTGACAGGTTGTGAAAAAACGCCGTGTCGAACACCGCGACGTGTGGAAGCTCGGGAAGCGCCGATCGCGCCACCTCGATGCCCAGCAGCGCGGGTGGATTGTGCAGCGGTGCAAGCGGAGACAGCTCGTCGATCGTGGCGATCAGAGCGTCGTCGACCAGGGTGGGCTGGTAGATGTCCGGTCCGCCATGCACGACCCGGTGCCCGACGGCCACCAGACCCGCCATGTCGTCAGCCAACTCGCCGAACACCACCTGCAGTGCGGCCGCGTGGTCCTTGACTCCCCCCTCGTCGACGCCTTCCCCGATCCGTTCGACGATGCCGTCAGCGATCATGACTCCCGAATCTGCATCGACAACAGCGTATTTCAGTGATGACGACCCGGAATTCAGTACCAGGACGCGACTCATAGCGTCTGCGCCTGAATCGCCGTGATCGCGACGGTGTTGACGATGTCGGCGACGAGGGCACCCCGCGACAGGTCGTTGACCGGCTTGTTGAGACCCTGCAACACCGGGCCGATCGCGATCGCTCCGGCGCTTCGCTGCACGGCCTTGTAGGTGTTGTTGCCGGTGTTGAGGTCGGGAAAGATCAGCACCGTGGCCCGTCCAGCGACCTTGGACCCGGGCATCTTCGTCTTCGCCACCGATGGCTCGACGGCCGCGTCGTACTGAATCGGCCCGTCGACCATCAGCTCCGGCTCCCGCTGTCGTACCAGTTCTGTTGCCGCCCTGACCTTGTCGACGTCAGTACCAGTGCCGCTGGTACCCGTCGAGTACGACAGCATCGCCACTCGCGGCTCGATGCCGAACCTGGCGGCGGTGCGTGCCGACGATACGGCGATATCGGCGAGTTGTTCCGACGTCGGATCCGGCACGATCGCGCAATCGCCGTAGGCAAGCACCCGATCCGCAAGACACATCAGGAAGATGCTCGACACCGTCGACACGTCAGGCAATGTCTTGATGATTTCGAACGAGGGCCGCACGGTGTGAGCAGTGGTGTGGCGCGCGCCCGACACCATGCCGTCCACCATGTCGTTGTGCACCAGCATGGTGCCGAAGTACGACACGTCGTGGATGATTTCGCGGGCCTGTTCGACCGTCACCCCCTTGTGCTTGCGAATTTCGGCGTACTGCTCGGCGAACATGTCGCACAGCTCGCTTGTCTGCGGGTCGAGCACCACGGCCCCCGACAGGTCGAGACCGAGTTCGGCTGCGCGCGCACGTATCTCAGCTTCCTCACCGAGGATTGTCAGATCAGCGACGCCACGCTGAAGCAGCCGTCCGGCCGCAGTGAGAATGCGATCGTCGTCGCCCTCGGGCAGCACGATGTGCTTGCGATCGGAGCGCGCCCAGTCCAGCAGTTGGTAGGTGAACATCTGGGGAGTCACCACGGACGGGATCGCGATGGCCAACTGCGCCAGGAGGTCCGCGGTATCGACGTGCGTGTCCATCAGCGCCAGTGCGGTGTCGATCTTTCGCAGCGAGGTCGCTGTGACGCGGCCTCGCGCCGACGCCACCCGGCTGGCCGTCTCGAACGTGCCGAACCGCGTGGCGATGACGGGTACCCGCAAGCCCAGCCCCTCGACGAGCGACGCGATCGACGGGTGCAACTCCAGACCGCCGTTGAGGATCAGACATGACAGCGACGGAAAACCCTCTGCGGCATGAGCACTCACGACAGCCAGGACGACGTCGGATCGATCGCCCGCGGTGATCACGGCAACGCCTTCGTTCAGCCGCTCAAGTACGTGCTCGGCGGTCATACCCGCCACGAGCACATGCATCGCCTCCCGCGACAGCAGCGCGGGATCGCCCGCCACCATGGAACCCTCGACGGCAGCCTGCAATTCGGCGACCGATGGGGCGACCAGCAATGGCTCCTCGGGCAGTACGTAGCACTTCGGGCCGAATTGCTCGAGCGCCGCGGCCATGGCCACCATCTCGCCCGGATCGCAACGGTTGGCCACCACCGCGGCGGTGTGGGCATGCTGGGCGCGGATCTCGGCCAGACACACATCGACGATCTGGCCGACCTGTTCGGGGCTACGGTCTTTGGCCTTCACAGCCAGCACGACGGGCGCACCGAGATTGGCCGCGATGCGCGCGTTCGTCGACAGCTCGCTCGGCGCGGCGACGTCGGTGTAGTCACTGCCGACGATCAACACCGCGTCGCACCGATCGGCCACCCAGTGATACCGGTCGACGATGTCACCGATCGCGGTGTCGGGGTCCTCGTGCAACTGCTGGTAGCTGACGCCAACGCAGTCCTCGTACGACAGCCCCGCGGTGGCTTGCGAAAGCAGGAGCTCGAGGATGTAGTCGCGGTCCTCGCCCAGACGGGTGATGGGACGGAACACACCGACCTTGGCGACGGTGGCGGCCAACCGATGGAGGATGCCCAGCGCGATGGTCGACTTGCCCGTGTCGCCCTCTGGTGAAGCGATGTAGATCCCCGAATTCCGCTCAGCGGGCACACGGCGAGCCTATCGGGTAGCCGCCGCGGTGGCTGCCTGCGAACGTTCGGATATGATCTTGATGATGGCCTT
>CAZOIX010000178.1:0-7217 GCA_964579685.1 uncultured Mycobacterium sp. | reverse complement strand
CCGTGAGAGTGCGTGACTTGGTGCGCGGCTTCTTGACTCACGTCGTCCGGCATCAGTGCCCCAGCTCGTGAGCAAGCGCACCATAGATACCGGGATGCCGGAATCGATGGCCGACCGTCTCCAGTTTGGTGGGCGCCACCCGCTGATTGGCCTCGGCGAGCTCGCGTGATCCCTGCTCCCCCAGCAGCAACCGTGGCCCCAGCGACGGCACCGGCAGCAGCGCCGGCCGGTGCAGGACCCCGGCGAGCGCCTTGGTGTAGTCGGCATTGCGCACCGGCGTGGGTGCCACGGCATTGACCGGCCCCGACAGTCGGCTGTCGTAGAGCGCGCGGTAGTAGACATCCAGCAGATCGTCCAGCGCGATCCACGACAGCCACTGGCGCCCACTGCCGACGCGGCCGCCCAGTCCGGTGGCGAACAACGGGCGCAGCAGACGCAATGTGCCCCCGAGCGCGGACTGCACGATTCCGGTGCGCACGGTGACCACCCGAAGCCCCGCCTCGACGGCGGGCGCGGTGGACGCCTCCCAGTCCGCCACGACGTCGGCGAGGAACCCGTCGCCGCGCACACTCTCCTCGCAGAGGATCGCGTCACCGCGGTCGAACCCGTAGATGCCGATGGCCGACGCGCTGACGAACGGTCCGGCGAAGTCACCGGCGGCGGCGACCTCGGCCAGCCGACGGGTCGGGCCGATCCGGCTGTCGCGAATGGCCTCCTTGTGTGCCGCCGTGAACCGCCCCGCGATCGACGCCCCTGCGAGGTGTATCACGGCGTCGACCCCCGACAGAAGGTCGGCCGCGGGCCGCTCGGGGTCCCACTCGCGCTCGTCCGCGGACTGTGCGGGATGCCGGACCAGCCGGATCACCCGGTGCCCACCTGTGCTCAGGAATGCCGACAGCGCGGTGCCGACGAGTCCGGTCGCGCCGGTGACCGCGACGACGAGCGGCTGCAGGCCGGCGTCACGCGCGTCCCGATGGGCGGCCAGATCGTCGGCGAGTTGCCGGTGCCGATAGGCGAACATCGGTCGTAGCGCCGCGGCAGGCACCGGGGCATCGATGCGGTCGTACACCCGCGTTCGGTGTGCGACCTCCTCGAATTCGTGCGTATGCGTCCACCGCCCGACGATCCGGGGAGGCCACGACCGCGGACCCGCGGACGAGAGCACGTCGACGAACCGGTGCGGCGGGTCGAACCGGGTGGCATCGTGCTGGGCCACCCACCGCAAGCCTCCCGGCAGACCGAGCACCGCGCGGCCATCCGCCAGCGAGTCGGCCTCGGCCACCACCTTCATCGGCTGCCACGGCGGCACCAGACGTCGCATCGCGCCGCGTTTCGAGTACCAGTCGAATACTTCGGTCACGGAATGGTCGACGACGCTTTCGTATTCGATGCCCACGTAGGAATATTCGCAGCCGCGGCGGTGTCGGATTGGCCCCAGCCCGGGTACTCACGGTCGTAGTCTGAAATCTCGGAGAAAGCGATGAGCGGATTGCGCGGTCTGACCCGACGGAATGCGGGTCGTGTGTTCCGGGACCGCCGGGCGGCCGGCGATGTCCTGGCCCAGAAATTGACGGCCTACCAGGGCGCCGACGATGTCCTGGTGCTAGGGCTGGCGCGGGGCGGCGTTCCGGTCGGCGCGCAGGTCGCCACCGCCCTGCGTGCGCCGCTCGACGTGTTTCTGGTTCGCAAGCTGGGCGTCCCGCAGTGGCAGGAGCTCGCGATGGGCGCGCTGGCCTCCGGCGGTGGCGTGGTGATCAACGACAGTCTCGTGCGTAGCCTCGGCATCACCGAAGAGCAGGTGCAGGCTGCGATCGAGCGCGAAACCGAGGAGCTCCACCGCCGGGAAACCGCCTACCGCGGGGACCGGCCACCTGCCGAGGTGGCCGGCAAGACTGTGATTCTGGTCGACGACGGCATCGCCACCGGCGCCAGCATGCTCGCGGCGGTCCGCGCGGTGCGCGCCAACGCACCGGCTCACGTGGTGGTCGCGGTACCGGTCGGACCGGCGTCGACATGCCGAGAGCTCGCGGCCGAAGCTGACGATGTGATCTGCGCGGTCATGCCGCCCGGATTCGAAGCCGTCGGTCAGGCATTCGACGATTTCCATCAGGTGACCGACGACGAGGTACGCGAGTTGTTAAGGGCCCCAACAGTTTAGCGATTGCGGTCGTCGCTGGCGACATCGTTGTCGGCCTGCTCGACGACTGTCGTCTCCGCCTCGTATTCGGGCGCCGCCTCGGTGGCGGCCTCCTCCGGGTACTCCTCGTCGAACTCGGCGACCTCTTCGCGTTCGACGTCGCCCGCATCGTTCTTCGAACGATCCCGCACCGCATCCACGATCAGCAGCAGCACACCGACCACGCTCGCCGCGATACACACCCACGCGATCAGCTCATTGCTGGTGACGACGGCGGTCACCAGCGCGGCAAGGCCGATGACGGCAAGCACAAGAGCAACGATCAACATCGGTCAACCCGTGACTAGTTGTTTCCGCGGTTGAACTGGTTGAAACCGCCGGCATCGTTGTTGGCGCCGGAATCCACCGGGGCCGCGGAGCCGCGCTGGCCGAGTTCCTCGAGTTGCGACTCCAGATAGGTCTTGAGCCGGGTCCGGTACTCGCGCTCGAACGTCCGCAGCTGTTCCAGGCGGCCTTCCAGCACCGTGCGCTGTTGATTGATGGTGCCCATGATCTCGGAATGCTTGCGCTCGGCGTCGGCCTGTAACGCGTCGGCCTTCTCCTGCGCCTGCCGCAGCTGGGTCTCCGACCGGGTCTGCGCGTCGGCGAGCATCGCGTCCGCGCGCTGACGCGCCTCGGCGACGGTGGTCTCCGCCGTCTGCCGGGCCTCGCTGACCATGGCATCGGCCTGCGCCCGAGCGTCGGCAAGCATCTTGTCGGACTCCGCCTTGGCAGTGCCCGTCAACCGGTCGGCCGTGTCCTGGGCCAGCGCCAGCACCCGTGCGGCCTTGATCGCCTGATCCTCGCTGACCGACGAGGTCGCGGGCGCCTCGTATGCGGGCTGCGGGGTCGGCTCGGGGGCGGCCGGGGGCGTCGGGGCCGGGGCCTCATACTGCGGTATCGCCTGAGTCGACTGCGCGCCGCCGGATCCACCGCCGGCCAGCTCCTGGTCCAGCTCGGCGACACGCTGACGGAGATCGGTGTTCTCCTCGATGAGGCGGGTCAGCTCGTTCTCAACCAGATCGAGAAAGGCGTCGACCTCGTCCTCGTTGTAGCCGCGCTTGCCGATGGGTGGCTTGCTGAACGCGACGTTGTGAACGTCGGCTGGTGTGAGCGGCATTGTCTGCCCCCTAGGAGTCTGGACCGTAAACCGATCTCAAAGTGTAAAGGCTCGCTGGAACGTAACTGGCGTCCATCCTGTCACACCAGACCCGAGGGTTGCAGAGAGACCAATAATTAAGAGCGAATTTCAATGTTCCCCGGTCGGCACGACCGCGATTCGGTCGTCTATAACACCCGCGGCAAACTCGCGGTAAACGGTTCTCAGACCGCCGCGCCGAATGCCAGCTGCATACCGATGAAAGCCACCAGCAGCAACACCATGATGGACAGGTCGAACCGCACGGCACCTATCGTGAGCTGCGGAATCAGTCGGCGCAGCAGTTTCACGGGCGGATCCGTCACGGTCATGATGACCTCCAGGATCACCACCGTCGCGCCCTTGGGTTGCCAATCACGGGAAAACGAGCGGATGAACTCGACCACGACGCGGGCGATCAACAGCAACCAGAACACGAACAGGGTGAAACCCAGGATGTCGAAAAAGAGCGCCAACTAAGCCGACCTCACTACGCATGTGACATTCGATACAGGCACGAGCCCGCCCGCGCCCGAACCCAACGCGCTGGCGCGACGCCGCCAGCCTACCTGGCACCGTTGGGCTTATTGATATGCGTAGAAGCCGGCTTCGGCAATACGGCGGCGTTCCTCGGCAGTGACGTCGACGTCGGCGGGTGACAGCAGGAACACCTTGGTCGCGACCTTGTCGAAGGAACCGCGCAGTGCGAACGCCAACCCGGCGGCGAAGTCGACCAACCGCTTGGCGTCGGCGTTGTCCATGGTGACCAGATCCATGATGACGGGGGTGCCGTCACGGAAGCGCTCGCCGATGGTGCGAGCCTCGCCGTAATCCTTGGGGCGCAGCGTGGTGATCTTGGACAACGGACTGCCCGCCTCGAACAGTTCGGCCATCCGGCGCGGATCCATCGCCAGCGCACCACGGGTGGAACCGCGGAGCGCGCCCAGCCGCGACGACGCCCGCTCGAAGTCACGCGGACCGCGCATGCGGGGCTCGAACCGGTCTTCGTCGCGGTAGCCGCCGCGGAATCCGGGGGTGTCGTCGTACTCGCGGTCGTCGTAGCCCCGGCCGGCCCGATCCAGGTAGCCGTCGCCGTCGAACCGGTCCTCGAACCGGTCCTCGCGTGATCGCCGCGAGTACCCCCGCGCCGGGCCGCGGTCGTCGTCCTCGTAGTACTCGTCGTCGTAGTCATCCATCGGCGCCATCCCGAAGTACGCCTTGACCTTGTGGAGTGTGCTCATCGCTCGACCCTTCTTGACCGTCGCTCTGGTGTCTGTGATGAAGATGTGACTGGAGTGACTACTCCTGGTGACGGTAGAGGACGTTGTCCCAATAGCGCGGTACCGACACGCACACACGTCGAGCCATGTTTGACTGCCGCCTCGAGATCGCCGGACATACCCGCGGACAATTCGAGGCGCTGCCGATAGTGCGCCTGTACCCGCGCAAGCTCGGTTTGCAAACGTCCGAAGGCCTCGTCAGGGTCGGCGTCCACGGGTGGAAGTGCCATCAGCCCAACGAACTCCAGGCCCTCGCCGGCCTGGGCGGCGGCGCACACCTCGTCGACCAACTCGGGATCGTGCACATCCACACCGCCGCGCCGCACGTCACCGTCGAGGCTCAGTTGTATGTAGACGCGCAGCGGTGCGTCGCGATCGCCGGCGTCGCGCGCCCGCGCCGTCGCGCGGTCGAGCGCAGTGACCACCCGCACGCTGTCGACGGAGTGTGCGGCGTATGCCCAGGCGGCGATCGACCGCGCCTTATTGCGCTGGATCCGCCCGACCATATGCCAGCGAATGGGAGCACCGCCCACAAGATTGGTGACTTCCGCCGCTTTATTCGCCGCTTCCTGCTCCCGTGATTCGCCAAAAGCTTCGCAACCCAAATGGTGCAGAATTGATACGTCGGAGGCCGGGAAGAATTTGGTAATCGGCAGTAATTCGATTTCGTCGGAATGGCGTCCGGCGGCCTCGGCCGCCGCGGTCAGCCGGGACCGGACGGCGGCCAGCGATCCGGCCAGCTCCTGTTCGCGAGTCGTTGTCACCACGGCGACCGTCACTCCATCCACACCAGGGACGCCAGCCGTCCCGTCGGCGCATCGCGCCGGTGGCTGTACAGATTGCGGTCGTCCACCGTGCAGCGCGGGTCGACGTCGATGGCCGTGATGCCCAAATCCTTTAGTTGCCTTGCGATTCCAGCCCGCAGATCCAGTCCCGGAGTCTGCGCGGCGGTGGTGGTGCGGCTGCCGGGCAGCGCGGCCTCCACCTCGGCGGCCATCTCTGCGGGCACCTCGTAGTTGCGTCCACTGACCGCGGGGCCCAGCAGCACCGAGATGTCCTCGGTGCGCGCGCCGGCATCCAGCATCGCCTCCACGGTGCGCACCACGACGCCGTGCTGCGCCCCGACCCGTCCCGCGTGGGCTGCGGCGACCACTCCCGCCCGGGCGTCACCCAATAACACCGGAACACAATCGGCGGTCACCACGGCCAGAGCCAAACGCGGCCGGGTGGTCACCAACGCGTCGGTGTCGTCGACGGGCGCGCCCGGGTGTTCGTCGACCACCACGACCCGGTCGCTGTGCACCTGGTTCATCCACACGACACCGTCATCGCCCAGTCCGAGCGCGGCGGCGAGCCGCGTGCGGTTGGCGGCGACCGCCGCGGGGTCGTCACCGACATGGTCGCCGAGATTGAACGTGTCGAACGGAGGCGCGGAGACACCACCGGCACGGGTTGTGGTCACGCGCCGAATACGAACCGTCACGTCCGCCAGTATCGCTGCGATGTCAGTGGCGCATGAATGGCGGCACATCGACGTCGTCGTCGTCGTCCCCGCCGATGCTGACCGTGGCGCCGTTGGTGTGCACGGGCACACTGACGGCGTCGGCAGGCTCGAACAGCTGTGAGGTCACCTTGCCTGCCGCGCCGGACGCGATGGCCTGCCCGGCGCCCACCACCGGCTTGCGCCCCGGCCCGGCGGAATCGAACCCCGCAGCGATCACCGTCACCCGGACCTCGTCGCCCAGTGAGTCGTCGATGACGGTGCCGAAGATGATGTTCGCCTCGGCGTGGGCCGCTTCCTGGACCAGGGAGGCCGCCTCGTTGATCTCGAACAGCCCGAGGTCGCTGCCGCCGGCGACCGACAGCAGCACACCCTGCGCACCCTCCATGGACGCCTCGAGCAGCGGCGAGTTGATCGCGATCTCCGCGGCCTTGAGCGCGCGCCCGTCGCCGCGCGCCGAGCCGATGCCCATCAACGCGGTGCCCGCTCCGCTCATCACGCCCTTGACGTCGGCGAAGTCGACATTGATCAGGCCCGGTGTGGTGATGAGGTCGGTGATGCCCTGCACGCCGTTGAGGAGCACCTCGTCGGCACTGCGGAATGCGTCCATCAACGACACCGCCGCGTCGCCCATCTGCAGAAGCCGGTCGTTGGGGATCACGATCAGGGTGTCGCAGCTCTCGCGGAGAGCGTTGATGCCGGTCTCGGCCTGATTGCTGCGGCGCTTGCCCTCGAAGGAGAACGGCCGCGTCACCACGCCGACGGTCAACGCACCGAGCTTTCGGGCGATCGTCGCGACGACGGGCGCCCCACCGGTGCCGGTGCCGCCCCCTTCGCCCGCGGTGACGAACACCATGTCCGCACCACGCAGCAGTTCCTCGATGTCGTCCTTGGCGTCCTCGGCGGCCTTGCGTCCGACCTCGGGGTCGGCGCCTGCGCCGAGCCCACGGGTGGAATCGCGGCCCACGTCGAGCTTGACGTCGGCGTCGCTCATCAGCAGCGCCTGCGCGTCGGTGTTGATGGCGATGAACTCCACGCCCTTCAGACCGACCTCGATCATCCGGTTGACGGCGTTGACGCCGCCGCCGCCGATGCCGACGACCTTGATCACGGCGAGGTAGT
>CAZOIX010000177.1:0-7259 GCA_964579685.1 uncultured Mycobacterium sp. | reverse complement strand
TCAATTTCGACTAGCTCCCGGCACATGTCCTCGGCCTCGCCCCCAAAGTTCTCATCTGCGTGCGGGTCGTCTGCACCCCCCAGCTGGAGGCCGCGCTGATATGAACGCTCGTCACGCGAATCACCAGACGACCCGGCAATGAAGACCACGACTACCGTCACGATCACGACTACGCCGAAGCCGAGCATTGTTAGGAGCAGTGGGACGTTTGATCTATGTGCCGCGGCTGCGCCCGGGGGCGGATGCCCGGCGATCAGATGTGCTGCGTACTGGTTCGTCCACGTGTATCCGTTCCAATATCGCTGACCGGGTGCGCCTGACGGATCTCGATACCAGCCAGGCGGGAAGGATTGGTCAGACAAGAGAACCCCCTTAAGCGTGAACTTTAGTTCGGCCTGCAGCCACGCACAGAAAATCGCGGCCCCGTCCAGTAAAGGAGGCGCCCAGCCCTCGGGCGGACCTTTAGGAAGTTCCAAGCCCAAGCGGGGAGTGTCGAACGTGGCACCAATTCAGCTGTCTAGGAGAGCGACACATGGTTCGGAAGATAGATCAGCGCCGGGTGCGGGGCGCCCTAGACCGGTTCGGCCCGCCATTCCATAGCGGCGGCGGCAACGTTCTCAGCGATGCGGACGATGAGTCTTCCGCTCACCCGCAAGCAGTTCTGGAAGTTAAGCAGCCTTACGTCAAGGTCAGGGGCCGCGTTGATGGCAGCCCGACAACCTCAGAGGTTCGGCCCGCCCACGTAGTGCCACCCGTTCAGTAGTTGCGTGTGCCATCTGGGTTGTAAGACTCCTCAGGAAGGGTGTCTCCGCAGGAGCAGCTCGGTCGAACGAGGATCTCCTCCAGGAATCCCTTACTGTCCCGGACGACCTCTTCGTGGCGAACCCACCGGTGTTTGTGCTCGGCCACGCCTGCCAGCCCTTATTGCACCTATCTGTGCTACTGGCGAATTTTTGGGCAGTTCATGCACGCACTCTAAGCCCGATTGACGGAATCGACAATTACGTGACGCCGGAAACGGGACGGAGCAGTTGAAACGCTATCCCTTCGCGTCGGTGATGAGCTACGCCGCGCGGCGTAGTGCGATAAATGTCCAGGTCAGCAGCGCGCGGGTGCATTAATTGAGAGATTGTCGTAGCATGTTGCAAACGGGAATTGAGAGATTCTCGTATCATGTTGTAGAAGACCAAAGGGAGGTGAGTGCCGATGTCGACCAAACGGGGCCATTACGACCGTCGTGGTGTGGATGCTGCTCGGCAGTCCATCCTCGCTTCGCGCAACCAGTTCTGGCACATATCCGACATCCATACAGCGCCGTCGACTACGCAGCGACTATTGGCCGAGCTGGTGGCGCAGGGGGAATTGCGTCACATCCGTAAAGGCCTGTACTGGCGCGGTATCAAAACCCCGCTGGGCATGGCCCCACCGTCGTCTGACGCATTGGCTGCCGAACTTGCCGGGCGTGACGGCATCGGCCCGGCTGGCCTGTCAGCGGCCAACGCGCTACGGCTATCTACCCAGATTCCCCGCCGCGCCGAATACGCCGTGGTGGGCCGCCCACCGGCTGACAGCCCAACGGTGCACTTTGTGGACCGTTCGGCTCGTCGTGGCCGCGCTCAGTGGGCACTGAACCCCACTGAGGTAGCGGCGCTGGAGGTGCTCGACGGGTGGGACAAGGTCATCGAGACCGACCCCAGCGAGGCCATGCAGCGGCTAGCGGGACTCATGACCTCGGGCACCATCAGCGCAGACCGTCTTGCCAGCGCCAGCGATACAGAAGCCGGTTCTACGCGTGCACGACTGCGCTACCTGATGCACAGTGCCGGGCGTACGGATCTCGCCGACACGATGTCGGCCGCCGACCCGCGCACTGAGTCGCGGGCGCTCGTCGGTCTCGCGGTCGCCTAACTGTGGCGCTTTGGCGCGACGACGATCCTGAGGTTTTCGCGGCCACGATCGTTGCGGCTGCCGAACAACTCGGTGTGCAGCCCTTGGCGGTGGAGAAGGACTACTGGGTCTGCGAGGTGCTGCGCGCAATCGTAGCCGCTCACGGCGAGCAGATCGTATTCAAGGGCGGCACGAGCCTGGAGAAGCTGCGCATCATCCAGCGCTTCTCCGAAGACCTCGACCTTCTGGTTCTCGGCGACTTCCCGAACAAGCGCGCAGCGAAGCGGGCGATGGAAGCAATGCTTTCCACGGCAGCATCGGCGACTGGCGGCGAGTACCGAGACAGGGAGTCCCGCGGAGATCTCGGCACCATCGAGCAATGGGCCTACCTGGATCTGCCGCTCGATCACACCGACCAGTCTGGCGGACTGGCCGATCCGAAATCGGTGCTCATCGAACTGGGGCAACCCGGCGGTCCAAACCCGCCCTTGCACAGAACCGTCGAATCGTTGTTGGCACGTGAACTGGCGGCGACAGACATCGCCGGCCAGTGGGATGACCTGCAGGCATTCGAAGTGACAATCCTGCACCCAGGCCGCACGCTCATAGAGAAACTGTTGCGGGTCAACAACTTCGTCGTAGACCCAGCCAAGCGCCAGGCACTGCACGGGCTGCCTCGCATCGGGCGTCAGTTCTACGACATCTGGGCGTTACTGGGGGATGCCTCTGTTACCGACCTGCTCGCCGACATAGTGATGGTCGGCGAGATCCTCGGCAGCGTCTTCGAAGTGTCGGAGCACTACGGCGGCGATCAACCCGTGCCCAGTGGGGGCTTCGCGGCCTCGGAGGCGTTCAACCCGAGAGGCGAGTTCGCGGATGCCCTTCGTCGGGAGCATGACACCGCGATGGGCACGTTCTATTACGGCGCCGAACCACCGACGTTTGACGATGTGCTCGATAGGGTGCACGCCTGCTCGAAGCTGCTTGACCCTGAACGGAGGGCGTGAGGCCTAAGCGCTCGCCGATTCTTCAGCAACTCCCCACTCGTCTGCATAGGGGTCGGCGAACGGGGCTTGACGTCCCCCAGGAAATGGCTTCGGTGGGAGTCCGCACGATGATCGGTGGCGATTGATGATGAGGAACCCATAAACGACTATGGCGTGATAGTAGTTTCGGATCTGACTAGCTGAAATACTTACAGTGTCACCATTTTTCACACCTAGCGATGGACAGTTGCTGACGAACTGCTCATCAGCCCTGCCGCCGCGATGTGCCCATACATGACGTGTCTGATGGACGTGAAGGATGGTGCGGCCCAACTCATCGCTAATGTCGCTTCCGCGACTGCCGAGGCCCGCGATGCTCAATTGTGCCTCGACCTTGGCGACTCCGATCAGGGGGCGTCTATCGCCTTGCCTTGCGTCAGATCGCAAGCGGAGTACCGCCTGTTCGTACGCAGCGGCGATCCGCTCTTCGGGCTCCTTGAACAGCATGGCGGCAGAGATCTTTATGTTCTCGAATGGCTTCGCCTCAAGCAGGACGGGATTCATGCCGAGCGTCGCCTTACAGGCGTCGCTAACGAATGCCTCAAAGACGCCCCACGCAGCCACCAGAATGAGGGCGTGGGTGAACTCGAAATCGCTCTTTATCTCGCGCTGTCCCGCAGCGACGGCCTTCCCGGTGTCCACTACTCGTTGCGTCTTGCGGAGCGGTGTTCTGCCAACGACGTTCTGCGCCACAGCGACCTGCGGCACGGTCACACGGAGCACCCTATGGATAATCGAGTTAAATTCGCGGAGCCGCCGCATATAGCCGATCCAGTCATCGGCGACGACGCCGAATGGACTGTTGGCAAAATCAGGCTCGTCCATGGCCATACCCTAACCACGTAAGGGCTCACGCCGCCGCTAGTCGACGTCTTCGACGGTCTCCGACGAATATAGATATGCGTGTAGTGGCTCGGTGAGGTCGGTCGGTTCTTCGACTTCGATCCGTATTTCGCCCGAGTGTATTTCGTCGCGGGCTTTCGCCGTTGCCGTCCACGTGCCCGTGATCGGTCCCTCGTGATCAGGTTTCACCCACAGGAACAGTGCTTCGCTGCTTACGTACGGATCGCCGGGGCGGAGTTCTTCGGCCAACACCTCTAGTTTGACCGAGTCGGAGTTGTCGATGTCGATGTCGATGTAACGCGAGAACAGCGGTGAGACAACAGCGTTGGCTGTCAGTGGGTAATTATCGACCAAATGGTCGAACACATCCGGGTCGGCACGGTATGGTTCGACCGTCTCCGGACCCCAGGGCCGCGGCGGCTCCGGCAGGTCGGAGTCGTCGAAATCATCTGAGTCAAAAGACTTTTTAAGTGCACGGACTGGGCCTTCGAGTCGAATTTTGATCTTGACGTCGCCAAGGTACCGCTGACTACATGCTTCGATGTGCGCCCCGTCGCTGATTGCGATTGCGCCGTGCATGACGAATTTCGGCCAAGCGGTCCGCATCGCTGCTTCCCAATCATCAATTTCCTTGACGTAGTCGGCGCGGCTCCGATGGTCGGCCCGCGTTGTCGAAGTGAAGACGGTGCCCAACGCAGATTCTCGCAGTCGTGACGCTTCCGCTTCGTCATCCGGGCTCGGCGCAAATTCTTCGAGGCGTTCGCGCTCGATGGCAATGTACTCGTCGAGCACTGCTTCGGGGTTCGCGTAACGATGCACCGCGCCGCTAAGCCCAACGGTAAGTCCGGGCGGGGCTGCAGTCGCGCCAGCCTGCGATCGTTGAATGAGCGCGCGCATTTCGTCATGGTTCGCTTCACGGGTTTCTCCGTCGGCTCGTACGTATATCCGACCGTCCTTGAGTCCGACACCTTCGCGGCAGCACGGCCAGATACCTCCCTGGGGCGGTTCGACAGTGATAACGATGACGTCGCGATCGTTGTCAACCCGGATGCGCACGAAATCCCACCGCGGGCCAGGCTCGCCTACGTATTGCTGCACCGCTCCAACGAGGTCCTTCGCTTCGAATCGCGGGAGTCCCTGTACGTCGTCTTTAGCGACTCCCAGGATCATCACGGCGTACCCGTCGAGGTAGTTCGCCGCTCGGACGGGGTCACGGTGGGCCGTGCCAAGGATGAATTTCGCGACCTTGGCGGCGCCCTCTTTCCCGGTCGGATCGACGTCTGACTTCAACTCAATGAAGTGCCGCTCAGCGGCAGCACCCATCGCTGCGGCCTGATGGATGAAGTCGGACCACTCGCGCTCACCGGACGGCAAGCGGGTGAAGTCGGGCGATTCACCATCCACTACCCATCAGACCCTTCTACTGGCCGGTTGGTCTCTCGTCGGACTCGCGAGGCGGAAGACTCGTCGGGTCATGGGGTAATCATCGTCGAAGCATCGCGACGAGACGACGCGCCGCGCCGCCGCGGTACCGCGGCGGCGCGGTACCGCGGCGGCGCGGGCGTCCCGAGTACGGTCCTATCCCGTTGTAGCGCGACCGGTTGGCGGCAGTAGTGCGTCGATCCGTATGCCGAGAAGGTTGGCGACGGCGTACAGCTCGCTCAGCAGAAAGTCGGTCTTGCCGGTGATACGCCCAGACACCCACGCCTGAGAGTGTCCCAACGCCGCGCCGACCTTGGCTTGTGAGACCCGCTTGCTGTGGAGGGCGATGCGGACGTTTTCTCCGACTGCTCGACGCAGCGCTGCGCGATCGGGTGGCGTGTGCGATGCGGGCGCTGTGGTAATCATCGGGTGACCTCCTGTCCGAGGTTTCCCGCGATCAGCCTGCGTGCGATGCTCGGCAGCCTGTCGTCGCCATGCAAGTCGAACGTGTCCAGTGCGGCCTGCAGCTCGCCGAGGTCCACGAGAGCCCAGCGGTGACCGTCGAGGTGCTGCGCGGCGTCGAGCAGCGCGCCGGCCAGCCCGCGCGCGCCGTCGGCGTCGAAACTGCAATCAGGTGCGTGTAGGCCGACCTCGCGGTCGGTGCTGCCATCCGCGGCCTGCATCCCGTGCACCATCAGCTTGACGCTGCGATAAGGGGCGGGGGAGGCAGCGACGGTGCACCGGGTCACGATGTAATGGCGGCTTACTTTGCCCTGTCCGTCCTCATCCATCCACGCGGACACATACGTCGCGTCGGGGGGCGGGGTGATGTGGGCGAAGCGCTGCGCGAGCACCTCGCACTTGCGGTCGCAATCGGCTTCGAATTCCTCGAAGGTGGGGAGCGTGCTGGTCATGGTGAATCCTTCCGTTGACGGAAGTTCACCCTGGCGCCCAGTGTCGACAAACCACACCATGTGGTGCGTATGTGGTGCAAACCCTTGCTAGCTGGGCTATTTACCGCCTACAAGCTGCGGTAATGCTGGTGCGCGATACTGGGATTGAACCAGTTCAAACAGTTAGCTAGCGTGAGTGGGTTGACGTGCTCAAACTGGTGTGTCACCCGCTTGAACACTGGTCAGTGTAGCAGAGTCAAGCGGAATCTCGCGGAAGGTTGATACACTTTGGTTAGCTCACGTCGAGTTCACGCAGTTCACGCCAGTGGTCAGCACCGTATCGCAGACAGGGGACACGTGGTCAGAGGAGAAGGACGCAAGGCGCAGAAGCGCGGCGCATTCGGCACCGCCCACAAACTCCCCTCCGGCCGCTACAGAGCGATGTACTTCGGACCTGACGGCCGCAGATACAACGCACCCAAAACGTTCCTCACTGAGAAGGATGCCCGCGGCTGGCTGTCGCTGCGCCAGGCCGAGATCATCCGTAAGGCGTGGACACCGCCAGAGGCCGATGCGGTTCCGCAACCGAAGCTGACGTTCGAGACGTACGCCGACATGTGGATCAAGCAGCGCGACCTCAAAGACCGAACCCGCGAGCATTACGAGAAGCTGCTCGAGGACCACATCCTGCCACGGTTCGGGACGCTGCCCATCGCCTCGATCACCGCCGACGACGTCAGGGCGTGGCACGCCAAGATGGGCAACAAGACACCCACACTGCGGGCGCACTGCTACGGACTGCTGCGCACCATCATGGGCACCGCGGCCAGCGACGGGAAAATCGCCACGAACCCATGCGTGATTCGTGGAGCAGGTTCGGCGCGGCGCGTGCACCGCATCAGGCCGGCATCCCTCGAGGAGATTGCGGTCATCGCCGAGGAGATGCCCGGCCGATACCGGGCGATGGTTCTGTTGGCGAGTTGGTGCGCCCTGCGATTCGGCGAACTGACCGAGCTGCGCCGCCGGGACATCACCATCGTGGAGCCAACAGAGGAGCAATTGGCTACCGCAGTAGCCAATTCCGAAGAGCCGCCCGCGGCATACGGCACCGTCCGCGTAGAGCGCGCCGTCGTCCGCGTCGCGAGCGGATTCGAGGTCACCACACCAA
>CAZOIX010000176.1:0-7261 GCA_964579685.1 uncultured Mycobacterium sp. | reverse complement strand
CGCACCCTCACCGTGCCCGCCATCGCCACACTCCTACGCGAAGCCAGCTGGTGGCCCACCAAACCAAACACCAGCACAACCTGAACACCGCTTCGCGCCGTCGCCCATACGCGGGAAGTCAACAGGCATACGAATCAAAAAGGTGGCGACCGGCTGCCAACCAAACCCGTCAGCGTGGAATTCGCCCCGCCCGAATATGACCCCTACGCCAGTACAGCAGGCCGCTTATCGACGGACGATATTGCGTCCACACCCAATCGGGCACTGCGCAAGACACTGTTCTGCGAGGATTGCGAGGGCAATCAGCGGCATCGGTCCTTGCATTTAGAAGGTGCTCGTGGCCGGCGTCGTTGTAAGGGCGGTGCCGCGGAGTTCGTTATCGCAAGGGTCGCCCGCAGACATGAGCGGTGCAGCGATGCGATGGGTGGCGTCTGAGTCCTGGAAATTCGGGATTGACGGAAATGTTGACGAAACCGTCCGCCAGCAGCTGCTGTTTAACCGATACGCGGCGATGACCGCACAGCCGGGCGACTGAGTCCGAGTCGGACACCGAGGTTGACCACTGATACATCGGCACCTGGAAACTTGGCTCTGTTCACAGACGCAGATATCCACTGCCGAGGCAGCGTCGCTCCGGCGACAGCGATGTCAGTGCGGAGCTGTCGGCCATCAGTGAGACGATCACGATTGCGCCAGACATGCGCCAGGGTTTGGACCCCGCGGCGATACCCCGCCGGAGGCTGAACTCCGCCTATAGGCTTAGGCGCTCGACTGAGGTAGGGGGACACCATGGCACTGACCACCTCGCTGGCGGGTCGAGTCCGGAACACAAGCCTGCCCAAGAGTCACGCCCTGCTACCGCTCCTTGAGGCGATAGTGAACAGCATCCAGTCGATCGACGCACGGCCCAAAGACCCAAACCGTCCAGGGCGGGTCGACGTGAAGGTGCACCGCGACGCCCAGGCGGAGTTTGACTTCGGCGCCGCGGGTCCCGGTCGTGCTCCCATGAAGCCGATCGTCGGATTCACCGTGAAGGACGACGGCGTGGGATTCACGTCGGCGAACCTCTCCTCGTTCGAGACCCTGGACAGCGACTATAAGTCAGACCTCGGCTGCCGTGGCGTGGGACGGCTCCTCTGGCTCAAAGCATTCGACAGGGTATCGGTGCGCAGCACGTACGAGGACGAAACCGGCACACTCCGGGGTCGCCAGTTCAGGTTCTCGATCGACCGCGAGGTTGAGGACGACGGCGATACGGACGGGTTCACACAGCCCGGAGCTGAAGTGCACCTCGATGGGTTCAAGAAGACGTTTCAGCAGTACGCGCCGAAGGGTGTCGATGCCATTGCGCGTGAGGTGCTCGAACACTGCATCTGGTACTTCCTCCGGCCCGGAGGCGCGCCCGTGGTGGTGGTCGCGGACGACGACGAGGCGGTGTCCCTGGCCGACCTGATGGACGAGTTCGTGGACTCAAAGATGTCGTCGTCAACAATCGAGGTCGAGGGGCAACGGTTCGACATGCTGAACCTGCGCCTCAAGCCTTCCGCGCGCACCTCCGTCCCTCGCCTCCACTGGTGCGCGGCGAGCCGTGTCGTCATCGAAGAGAACTTGAACGGGAAGGTCCCAGGGCTTCATGGCAGGCTCAAGGACGGGGAGTCCGGTGAGTTCGTCTACGCGTGTTACCTGACGTCGGGCTACCTCGACGAACGCGTTCGGTCCGACCGGACGGCGTTCGATATCGCCGACCGTATTGAGGGCGACCAGCTCGGCGACGACCTCGCGCTGGACGACATCCGGGCTGCCGTGCTCCAGGAAATCGGGAACATGCTGAAGGAGCCGCTTGATTCAGCCCGCACACAAGGCAAGCAGCGGGTCCACGACTTCGTGAGCACACGCGCCCCGCGGTACCGGCCGGTGCTGGCCAGGATCGAGGAGCGCGGCATTACGGTCGACCCCTCGGTGAAGGATCAGGACCTCGAGCTCCAGCTCCATGGGCATCTACAGAAGATCGAGGCGGAAGCGTTCGTGCAGGGCCAGCAGATCTCCGCAGAGGCCGATTCCGAGCCGGCGGAGGATTACGCGGAACGTCTTGCTGCGTACCTCAGCACCGTCAGCGAGATCAATCAATCTGACCTGGCCGCATACGTGTCACGCCGCCGGACGGTACTGGATCTACTCGCGCGTCTGATCCGGGCGGACACGGACGGGAAATACAGCCGCGAAGACGCAATCCATTCACTGATCATCCCGATGCGAACGGAGTCCAACGACATCGCCACCGACGCGTCCAACCTGTGGATCATCGACGAGCGACTTGCCTTCCACGACTACCTCGCCTCTGATAAGACGCTCAAGAGCATGCCGATCACTGGGGACGAGTCCACCAAAGAGCCCGACATCCTCGCGACGCGGCTCGTCGACTCACCTGTACTCGCAGCTGAAGGAGAGAGACTGCCCCTGCCGTCGATCGTTGTGGTCGAGATCAAGCGCCCCATGCGCAAGGACGCCACCGAGGACAAGAACCCGATACAGCAGTGCCTCGACTACGTGAAGAGGGTTCGCGCCGGTGGTGTACTAACGGCGACCGGGAGGCCGATCCCGCCGACTCAGGACCCGCCGGCGTTCTGCTACATCGTCGCGGACCTGACGGACAAGATGATCGAGCGGTGCGAGGTCTCCAACCTGCGGCCGACCCATGACGGCCTCGGATACTTCGGCTTCAACGACAACGCCAAGGCCTACATCGAAGTCATGAGCTTCGACGGGCTGGTCAATGCGGCGACCGAGCGGAACCGCGCCTTCTTCGACAAGCTGGGCCTACCCTCGAGTTGACGACCCTGTAGCCCACGGTCGGGCGGCACCAGCTCTCACAGGCCATCTCCAACGATCCGTCAAACAGACGGATTCGGATGTGTCGTCGGACTCCAAGGACGGCGACACACCATCGCGTCGGTTAACTGGCCGCCGCGAACTTCTCTTGGCGGGCGTTCAGTTGGCGTCGAGTGCGGCATGGGCGCGTTGAAAAGACGGCTCGGGGGATTAGGTGGGCACTCACGCGAACTCGATCGAACCGCAACTAAACATCACCGCGGCATCGAAATCATTGATCCGGCCAATCCTTGCTCGGGGTACCGGGACGCGAGCTCCTCAGCCCACTTCCAGGCGTAGCTCTTGTTCTTGCGGAAGCGAACCTTGTTGGCTACCTTTGGTATCCGCGAGATCAACTCCGAGGCTTCAAGATCCCTGATCGGGTCTTGAATGCTGCTCAGATACTCAAATCCCAGTTCGTCAGCGAGCTCGGAGAGGGCGAATTCTTTCCCGCCGCGGGCAATTCCCACCATCACCGACAGACGATGGGCCTGGCCGAACAACACGCGCGACAACTGCCGCAATTCGTTGCTTTCAGCCAGTGACACGGTTAGATCGTAACTGCAGCAATAACTACGCGTGACGCGTAACGCGTAGTAACTTTGAGCGCATGGACCAGCCGCTTCTGACCCCGAATGCGGTCGTACTGGTTGCGGTCGACGCCCTGCGGCGACACGCCGAACAGGTCGGCGCTGAATTACGCCGAGATTCATGGATTCGTCAAGCACTCATCGAGGAAGTGCTGCAGGCGCTTCCCTCCGGCCTTGCTCAACGGGCGTTACGCCGGTTAAAGCCTGACAGTCGCGGGGTAACCGAATCAGCCGCCGATGCCGTCTTCGACGACTTGACGCTGAACGGCTGGCTCGTCCCGAGAGGCGTGAGCCCTCAAGCAACGTGGGAAATCGACAGGAGCCGGCGGGATGAAATCGATGGATTGTCGGCGGCGCTCACCGAGTCAGAGCGGCGAGCAGTGGAGCGAGCAGCTCAGCGGACGATGGCCCTATCTGTCGCCTGGTCGAACAAGCTACGGGCACGGGATGAATCAAGAGCTTCGACATCGAGGTCGGCCAAGCCATAGCGGCGCCATCCATTGCCGCTGTTGATCTGCGTCGATAGACGGAATCCGCCCTTGCGTCGCTGAACGGCCTCAACGCGGACGCGGCGGCCGCGGTGGTGGCGGAACGGCGCTTCCCATCGAAGCGTGTCGGTCTCCGCCCAGTCGATGACACGGGCTCTAGACAGGGCATTGTCCATCTCGCTTGCAGTCTGAAAGCGTTGGCCGGGAACAGAATGCAAGGACTTGTTCAGGATTCGACGCAGTGATCGCGATGCCCAGATGGGGTGGCTACGCTCGGCCATCGACAGCGGAGAGACGCCTCGCAGCAGACGACGCACGACGTCAGACTTAGGGTACGCGTCATAGTCGAATCCGCCTTTGAGCAGCTCGAGCAGCACGAGCCCCATCGGATACAAGTCGCTTGCCCGGGTAAGAATGCCTGTTCCGACCAGTTCGGGCGGGCTGTACAGGGTGGGGATGTCCAGTGCCGGGGTGCGCCCGTCCTCGCCGATGCGGCCTGCGCAACCCAAGTCTCCTACCCTGGCGAGGAATTCGTCCTCGGTCAACAGGATGTTGGGGCTCTTTATGTCGCGGTGCAGGATGCCATGCACCTCGTGGAGGTGTCCCAACCCGCGCAATGCGGCTTGCACGATGCGTACTGTTTCCGTAGGGCCGAATCGCTCGCCGCGGATGAACGCGTCGGTCAGGCTGCCCCGTTTGTAGTACGGGGTGACGATCTCGATCACCCGCATCGGTTGCGGAAAGCCGTCTACAACCGGCGCAGCGAGGATCGGCACCACGTGGTCGTGCCGAATCTGTCGCAGGATTGCTGGCTCCGGCAGCACGTCATCGAGATTTGAGAGGTCGACCCGCTTTCCGACCTGCTCGCACTGCAGATTCTCATCCCACCAGACGCGCACCGGGTTGGAGCCTTCGGGCAGCGTCTGCAGGCACTCGAAGGCCAAACGGAGTGGACGGGAACGCTCGAGGCTCGGGATGTTGGGTTCACTCGGCATCTGAGCAGGCGCCGTCACGTCGTGCCTCCGACCAATGTGTAGGCAGCGGCATACGCCTCAGCCAATCCTGTCGTCCAGAACCTCGGCCGTTGGTCGAAGCCCAGCACGGCGAAGTTGAATGTGCCGAGCGACTTCGGTGGGCAACTGACCGCCGTTCCAATCGTCTCCGTGGTCAGGGTTTCATAGCCGACATTCAGCTCAGCGGCCGCGAACATGACCGCGCAGATCGCTGTTACCCGGGCGTAGACCTGGTTGTACTGCAGATTCCTGAACGCGCGCGTATGGACGAGCCCCACCGCATCTACCCGTGCGGCCTGGAGTTCCTGTTCCACCCGCTTGGCGAGGTCGCGGAGACTCTGCGCTTCGGGCAAGTCTGCAGGCGTCAGCTTAGGAGTCGTAACGGGCACTGGCGTCGCCGGTCCTTCATCGGAGCGTTCCACGACGGCCAGCAGCAGCGTCCCTGCCTCGACGTTGAACCCCGCAGCCCGCACAGATCTATTGTCCATGCCGTCAACCGCTCCGTGGTGCCGACTGGCTAACGAAATGCCACCGTGTTCTGGTCACCGCTCGAGCGAGTAGATGCTGACACGCCACCCCGGCGGGCGCGATCATTCATCGGAAATTTTGATCACTGTCGCGGTAGACGCGACCGCCCTTACTACTAGGAGTCCGGCTTGAGCGGATTGCTTCGACGTGTACGTACGTCTCGCACGTGACGTGCACCTCACACTGCGGGCTCAGAGGATGAAGTGGGACTGCTTGTCCGACTTCTCCTGATCACCAAAGCGTCGGCCATTGTCGATCAACTCCATTCGCTGTGGTCCGCAGTCAGTCCGCAGTTGATTCGCATGCCGTCCGTGACACCCAACCCAACCAACACCGCTGACCTGCAGTTCCTCACGCTGCCCAACGACGTCAACTCAATCAAACTCGCTGGTGTCGTGGTTCGGGACGAAGAGGTCGTGGGTTCGAATCCCGCCACCCCGACTCATGTAAGACCAGCCGAGGAACTCGGGTTGGCCCGATCGCTCAACTCACTTTGGTGAGGGTGAATCCCGTGGTCGCCACTCCTGGCGTGCCATCACACTCAGGACCGTAGTTACTGACCAACGTGCCTTTCAGAGTGACGGCGTCCCACGTGTAGACCTGGTCTGCCGGGTAGGTGTTGCCGTCGCAGATGTCGCCGGCGGGGTTGCGCACACGCAGAGTCCACTGGCCACCCATGAGTGTCGCGTCGCCCTGCACATTCCCCTCTTCGCCCGCAATGTGGGCGACGCATCCATCGGTCTCACAATTCGATGAAACCGTGGCTGTGCCGGGATCGCCTAGCTCGGGGGTGTACAGGTACACACCGTTGAAGCCTCCGTCGGCGAGCGCCGGCCCTGCCAGAGCCAGGGCCAGGCCGACGACGACTGCGGCCACCGTCGCACCTTTAAGGACGTTCATCGAATCACTCCTTAAATATTGGTGGATCGCTTACGCCAGAACGAATATCACGTTAGCCATATCGGTAGATCACTCGTGGACTTTCCACGTACTGGCGGAAACTTCGGTCGCGAATCGCCCCTGCGGACACGCGTTGACGCATAGGGTGATGGATGCCGAGTGATTCGGCTGGCCTAGAAATGCAGCGGTTGGTCACGACGATCACCGACCTCGTCGGGGAGGCGGTATGAAAAGGCGCGCGTGATTGGCATCGCTTGATGCGTCTCCACTTCTTGTCGGAGTTTGAATGCGTTAGCCATGCCGTTAGGGGTCTTATCGTGTGGGTTCGTTCCGTCACACCCATCGCAGGGGCGTGTGTCCTCGCTGCGGGCCTCTGGGTCGGTGGAACCGTTGGTATTCCCTCTGGCTTAGTGGAAGAGGCATTCGCTCGCCCCAATGATCGCGGCCACGGCGGCGGCAACGACAACGGTGGCGGCAGACGACACGTCCCAGGCGGCTTGGGCGGCAACCAAGGCGCCAGCACCAGGCCTGCACATCACGTCCCTAGCGGCCTCGGCGGCAACCGGCCTGCACGACATGTCCCCGGCGGCCTCGCAGGCCGCAGCAACGCAGGCGGCGGTGGTGATGGGATGGGTAACCACGGCCCCGGCGGCAGTGCCTGTTCCAATGGGCACGGGTCGTGGTGCGGCGGCGGTGAAGACGGTGGCAACGGCGGTGGCAACGGCGGCGGAGGTGACGGGGGCCTTTCGGTGAGACCACCGCAAGGACTCATGCCCGGCGTGGACCCCGCACCACCGCAAGGCCTCATGCCCGGCGTAGACCCCGCACCACCCCAAGGACTCACCCCCGGCCTGCCCTCGGTACCACCCCAAGC
>CAZOIX010000175.1:0-7292 GCA_964579685.1 uncultured Mycobacterium sp. | reverse complement strand
GCGCAACGCCCCCCGGGGGCGCCTGCCTGGCCTCGGCCGGCCGATCGCGGCCGCGTTCGAACAGCACGAAAGCGTTTCAGGCGAGGGCAATCACCACCAACGCGGCCGCCGCAGTCCACACCAGTCGGCGCCGGGGTCGGGTTTCGGCCTTGGCATGTCGCGGGCCCGATGCCGCGGCCACCATCGTCGGCTCCGACTGACCGATGTCACCCGGCCCGGGGCCGGACCACTGCAGACCGGATCCGGTGATCGTGGCGTCGGTGCGATGGGCAAGCGCGCGGGCGAAATCGATGCACCTGTCGAACCGATCGTGGGGCGCCTTCGCGCTCGCCTTGGTGAAAGCCGCTCCGAGATTGGACAACTCGGGCCGACGGGTACCGATCGCGGGCGGATCGCCCGTCAGGTGCTGGCTGATGACGACTGCCGGATTGGTGTGCTGAAACGGCGGGGTTCCTGTCAGCAGCTGAAACGCCGTCGCCGCCAACGCGTACTGGTCGGCACGGCCGTCGATGCCCTCGCCCATGAGCTGCTCGGGCGCGGCGTATGCGACGGTGCCGACGGTCATGTTGGTCCCCGTCAGGTTGGTCGTGTCCCCGATGCGCCTTGCGATCCCGAAATCCGCGAGCATGATTCGCTCGTTGGCGGTACCCGGGTTGGCCAGCAGGATGTTCGCCGGCTTGACGTCGCGGTGCAGCAATCCTCGGTCGTGGGCGTAGTCGAGGGCATCGGCGACAGCGGTGACGATGCGCACGACGTCGTCCGGGGGCATACCGTCCGGGTAGCTCTCCGCCAGCAGGCGATGAGCGTCGGTGCCCTCGACATAGTCCATCGAGATCCAGAGCTGGCCGTCGACATCGCCGCGGTCGTGCACCTCGACGATGTGCTGGTGCCACAGCGTGGCCGCGATATCGGCTTCCCTGTTGAAGCGCTCGCGGTACTCGCGGTCGGCGCAGACGGTGGTCGAAAGAACCTTCAGCGCGTCGTAGCGCGGCAGCCGTGGATGCCTGGCCAGGTACACCTCGCCCATACCGCCGGCGCCGAGCGAGCGCACGATGGTATACCCGGCGATCTCCTGTCCGTCGACGAGCGGCATGGCCGAATAGTAGTTGCCTGCCTCACAGACCTCAGTGCGGAGTGCCCAGGTACGGGAACTCGGTCAGGGTGTCGGTGTGCGGGCTCAACCCCGTCGGCGGGCATTCGCCTTTGGTCAGGAAGGCCAACCGGTAGTCGATGACATCGTCGGTGAACACCCGCCCGTTCGGATACTTGGCGGGTTTGGCCGGGTCGAATGTCAACATGTCGGGCAGTGTGCCCTCCCGCTCGATCGCGGCGATGGCCTCCTCGCGCGTGTAATTGCCGGTGTGACCCATCAGGTGAATGAACTGCTCGATCCACCGTTCCCGGTCCCGCACCGGTTCGCCGGCGTTGTACTCCAGCTTGGTGTCGTCGGTGTTGAAGAAGCTGCTGACCGACGGGTGCCCGGCGCGGTCCACGTGGTCGAGCTTGCCGTCGACCCGCAGACTGCACCGGCCCCAGATGCGAATATCGGGATCGGGGCGCAGGTAGGTCGTAGGCATCTCCAGAACTGTGGAGAACACGTTGGCGGCCGTGTTGGAATCCTGACCGGTCCACGGCGATTTCCCGCCGAGTTCTCCAAGATGCGGGGCGGTGAAATTCCGCGTGCCCGAGGTGTCGAACAGGTTCTTGATGCCGTCGAAGTCGAAGAAGAACGCATCGCTTCGCGCACCGGCGAAGAACGTGAACCCGCCCGATTGGTGAATGTGGGCCCTCTTACCGAAGGACACGTCGACGGCGTCGAAGATCTTCTCGCCGACGGCCTCTGGCTCCCTCGCCTCATCACCGTGGGCGAGGTACACGTCCACGGTCTGGCGTCCGTCGCGCGGGGTGGAGAAGACGTAGCTGAACGCGATGTCGTTCTGCAGGTCGCCGTCATTGTCGATGGCGAGCCGGTAGATGGCGTCCGGGTGCAGCGCGTCGGCGTTCGGATTCGCGTTGAGTATCAGCACCGTCCGCGCGGAGTCGGTCGGCGACAGGAACGCATAGAGATCGCACAGATCGAGCCGTTGATCGCCCAGCGGCGGTCCCAGGCTCAAGCCGGTGAAATGGTTGGACACAGGGAGATTATTGCCGATCAGATCGGCATCAGGCCGTGCTTGCGTTGCACGCGGTCCCACTTCTGCTTGTCGCGCAGCAGTCGCATTGACTTCCGCAGCAGCAGCCGTGTTTCGTGCGGCTGGATCACCCCGTCGATGTAACCGCGTTCGGCGGCGATCCACGGCGTGGCCATGTTGAGGTTGTAGCCCTCGATGAAGTCGGCGCGGATCTTCTGCACCTCCGGCGCTTTGGGATCCGGGAACCTCTTCACCAACAGCTGCGCGGCACCCTCGGCGCCGATCACCGCGATGCGCGCCGTCGGCCAGGCGAAGTTGAGGTCGGCCGCCAACTGCTTGGACCCCATCACCGCATACCCGCCGCCGTAGGCCTTGCGGATGATCACCGTCACCTTCGGTACATCGGCCTCGACAAGGGCATTGAAGAACCGGCCGCCGCGCTTGATGATCCCGCTCTTCTCCTGCTCGACACCGGGCAGTGCACCCGGGGTGTCGACCACGAAGACCAACGGGGTGTTGTAGGAGTCGCAGAATCGGATGAACGCCGTCGCCTTGTCCGAGGCTTCGGTGTCGATCGAGCCCGACAGGTACATGGGCTGGTTCGCGATCACGCCGACGGGCCGGCCGTCGACCCGCGCGAACGCCGTGATCATCGCCTGTCCGCGTTGCTGACCGACTTCGAACACGTCGCCGTCGTCGAAGATCCGCAGCAGGATCTCGTGCATGTCGTAGGCCATGTTGTCGCTGTCGGGCACGATCGAGTCGAGCTCGTAATCGTGCGGCGTCAGCTCCGGTTCCAGGCCCGGGTTGATGATCGGCGGGTCGTCGAATGTGTTGGCGGGCAAGAAACTCAGGTAGTCGCGGACGTAGGCGAACGCCGCCTCCTCGGACTCGACCACCTGGTGGATGTTTCCGTACCGCGCCTGGTTGTCCGCGCCGCCGAGTTCCTCAAGCGTCACATCCTCGCCGGTGACGTCCTTGATCACGTCCGGGCCAGTGATGAACATGTAGCCCTGATCGCGCACCGCGACCACGAGGTCGGTCTGGATCGGCGAGTACACCGCGCCGCCCGCGCACGCCCCGAAGATCAGGGAGATCTCGGGCACCAGGCCGCGCAGCATCTCGTGTCTACGGCCGAGCTCGGCGTACCACGCCAGCGACGTCACGGCGTCCTGGATGCGCGCGCCGGCGGAGTCGTTGATGCCGATGATCGGGCAGCCGACCATCGCCACCCACTCCATCAACTTGGCGACCTTGCGGCCGAACATCTCGCCGACCGACCCCTGGAACACCGTCTGGTCGTGGCTGAACACGCCGACGGGTCTGCCGTTGATGGTGCCGTGGCCAGTGACGACACCGTCGCCGTAGAGCGCCTCCGGGTCCCCGGGCGTCTTGCACAGCGCCCCGATCTCCAGGAAGCTGCCCGGATCGACCAGCGAATGGATGCGCGCGCGGGCACTCGGAATGCCCTTGCGCTCACGCTTGGCGATGGCCTTCTCACCACCGGGTTCCTTCGCCAGCTCCAGCTTCTCGTGGAGTTCGGCCAGCAGTTCCGCAGTGGTCTTGTTGGTCACGTCGCCTACTTCTCCTGGGACTCGATGCGGTTCAGCGCCTCGCTCATGTGTGCGCCGACCTTGGCAATGTACGGCTCGTCGATGGCCTGGATGTGCTCACCCCCGATGGGCACCACTTCCAGCTCCGAGACGAACTCGCTCCAGCCGCCGTCCGGTTTACGGGTGGCGTACGCGGGCTCGAAGTAGATCGCGTCGTCGTGGTACCGGTCGGCCATGTACAGCGTCACGTGGCCGTCGTAGGGCTTGATCTCCGCGAGGTCGATCGCCCGCTGGTCCAGATACGACGTGCGCTGGTGCTCGATGATGCCACCCGGAATCTGCACCCCGCTCTGGCTCACCACGTCCAGCACGAACCGCACCTGGCCCTCGTCGTCGAGCGCCTCGAGCTCCTCGTAGGGGATCTCGGGCACCTCGACATTGAAGGTGCGCTCGGCGAACCGGGCGTAGCGGTCCCACCGTGCGCGGGTCTCCTCCTTGGTCTGCAGGATCGGTTCACCCGGGCGCACCGCGTCGATCAGGCCCACGAAGCGCACATCGGCACCTGCCTGTTTGAGTCCGATCGCGCAGGCGTAGGCGAGCACGCCGCCCAGCGACCACCCCGCCAGGATGAACGGCCGGTCACCGTTGATCTCCAGCAACTTGGGCACGTACTCGCCTGCGCGCTCCTCGATCGAGCCCTCCACGCGTTCGATGCCGTACATGGGAGTGCCCGCGGGCAACCGCTTGAGCAGCGGCTCGTACACCACGGTCGATCCGCCCGCGGCGTGGAACACGAACACCGGGATCTGGTCGGACCCCTCCTGCGGGGCGCGCAGGGTCCGCACGAACCCGTCCACCTTGCCGCCCTCGAGGTAGTCGCGCACCGTGGTGGCCAGCGCCTCGATGGTGGTCGCCGCACGAACGTCGTCGGCGGTGACGGTGCCCTCGTCGACGCGTTCGGTGAGGCGTTCGGCGATCTTGACCGCGGTGTCGTCGTCGACGGCGGGCAGCTCGTTGAAGATGCCGCCCGGCGACTTGCCGGTCACGATCGCCCACGTCGCGAACGTCACGCGCTCGGCGGCGTCACGCGGCGGCACGTCCGAGCCGAGTGCATCGGTCACCGCCTCCTGGGTCAGCACCTTGGACGCGGCAGCCACGGTCGACTGCGACGGCCCGGCCGCGGACGGACCGCGCGGATCCGTCGGCGGCGGCGGGATGTCGGGCGTCGCTTCGGGAGCCGCCGCAATGGGATGTCCCGCCTCGGCCAGCTTGGTCTCGAGTTCGGCGACCGTCGTCGCACCGCCCATCAACTCCGCCTGCGCGGCGGCGATCTCCTCGGCGGTCTGGCCTTTCTGGGACTCGGCGAGCTGGTCGACCTCGTCGCGGTGCTCGATCGCGTAGTGGATCAGCTTCTCGACGGCGTAGAGGTTCGCGTCACGCACCGCGGTCAGCTGGATCGGCGGCAGGTCGAAGTCGTACTCGACCCGGTTCTTGATCCGCACCGCCATGAGTGAATCCAGGCCGAGTTCGATCAGCGGCACTTCCCACGGCAGGTCCTCGGGCTCGTATCCCATGGCGCCGCCGACGATCGCGCCGAGCCGCTGGCCGATGGTCTCACCGGTGTCGGCTGACCATTTCGCGAAGCCGGCGGCCAGACCGGCGCCGGCAGTCAGGTTGTCCTGAAGGATCGCCGCGTCGCCTTCCGGCTCGGCCGGGGCTTCGACGGGAACCTCCGGGGCGACGTCGACTGCGCTGCCGGCGGCGGCCGCGGACGGCAGCGCACTCGCCGCTCCTCCGCGGGTGACGACGGCGTCGTACACCAGAGTGAACGACTCATCGATCCGCGCGTGCACCTGCACCGTCGCACCACCGGGATGCCGGGTCAGCGTGGTGACCAGTCGCGCACCGTCGGCGGGTACCGCCCGCTGCTCGAACGCCGTGATCTTGGCATCCGGAAGTACCTGGGCCGCAGCCGTTCTCACCAAGGCCACCAGGTCGGCGGCGCCGCGCGGCGCGTACTCCCAGACGTGCTTGCCGTCCGGCGTCGCGACGTGGCCGCCGGGCAGCACCGCGGCGCTGTCCCCGGCGAAATGTACGTCGAGCCAGTGCGGTTTCCGCTTGAAGCGGGTGCGCGGGATGCTGGCGTAGTCGCCGCGCGGAAACAGCGTGCGGAAGTCCAGATCGTGGCCGTGCACGAACAGGTGCGCCATGGCCGTGGTCATCGAGTCGACCTCGTCCTGCTTGCGGGCCAGGGTCGCGATCAGCTGGGCGTCGTGCAGCCCTGCGCTCGCCGTCGTGAGCCCAACCTGCATGAGCGCCACCGGATTAGGCGCCAGCTCCAGGAAGGTGGTGTGCCCGTTGTCGACGGCGTTGCGGATGCCGTGCGTGAAATACACGCTGTGCCGCAGCCCCTTCTTCCAGTATTCGACGTCGTGGATCGGGTCGGCACCGGCGCGGATCAGCTGGCCCTCGTGCACCGTCGAGTAGTAGGCCGTCCGCAGCGGGTGCGCCTCGATGCCCTGGATCTCGGCGGCGAGTTCCCCGAGCAGTGGGTCCATCTGCTGGGTGTGGCTGGCGCCCTTGGTCTGAAACTTGCGTGCGAACCGGCCCTCGGACTCGGCGCGCGCGATGATCGCGTCGACCTGCTCCGGGGGACCACCGATGACGGTCTGGGTCGGAGCCGCGTACACGCAGACCTCGAGATCCGGAAAGTCGGAAAAGACGGTCTTGATCTCGTCGGTCGAGTACTCGACGAGTGCCATCAGGCGGATGTACTCGCCGAACAGCATGGCCTCGCCCTCGCCCATCAGGTGCGCACGCGAGCAGATGGTGCGGGTCGCATCCTCGAGTGAGAGCCCACCGGAGAAATACGCCGCCGCGGCCTCGCCGAGCGACTGGCCCACCACCGCACCGGGTGTCGCGCCGTGCGACTTCAGGAGCTCACCGAGCGCCACCTGGATCGCGAAGATCACGGTCTGGGTGGTCTCGATGCCGTAGTCCTGCGCGTCGTCGAGAATCAACTCGACGACGGAGTAGCCGCGCTCGTCCTGAACATACGAGTCGACCTTGTTGATCCACTCGGCGAACGTCTCGTCACGCAGGTACAGGCTCTTGCCCATCTTGCGGTGCTGCGCACCGAAACCGGCGAGCACCCACACGGGGCCGGTGGTGACCGGACCGTCGGAGCTGATCACCAACGGGTTCTGCTTGCCGTCGGCGACGGCACGCAGACCCTTGACCGCCTCGTCATGGTCGTGCGCGAGAACCACTGCGCGCGAACGTCCGTGGTTGCGCCGTGACAGCGAACGCCCAATGGCCTCGAGCGATGTCCCCCGGCCCTGCGGGCTGTCGACCCAGTCTGCCAGTTCGGCGGCCGTAGCCTTCTTGCGCGACGTCAGGAATCCCGAAACCGCGAGCGGCACCAGGGGTTTGACGGGGTTCTCGGCCTGCTCGGCCTCGAGCTCCTCGCGCGCGACCGCCAACAGACGCGCCGCCTCGTCGGTCAGGCCCGGCAGTTCCGGCTCGGCATCGGGCGTCCCGCCGTAGAACTCGGGATCATGTGGGCTCTCGGTGTCGTCGTCGTCCTCGTCGTCCTCGACGAGGACGC
>CAZOIX010000174.1:0-7352 GCA_964579685.1 uncultured Mycobacterium sp. | reverse complement strand
TCGTCGTCCGGGCGACCGCGCAAGGTGGTGAAGAACCCGTTCACATCGGGGTGGCTGAAGAGGTAGGCGGAGGTGGCCGCGGCGACGCCGGATGCGATCCCGGCGAGGTCGGCGGCGGTGCAGTTCGGTGGTTTTGGCGCGGGCTGGGCCGCCGCGATCCCCGTACCCAGCAGAACGGCTCCGGCGGCGCTGGCGCAGACGCCGACGGTGCGCAGCAGCAATGTCCGCCGGACAGTTGGTGCGGTCTCAGCCATCGCGAAACTCCCTTCAGGCGGCGGGTTCTGGGCCCGCGCGGTGGACGTTAGCACCGTAGGGCCCCTCGTGTGACGATTCTCTTTATTGGCGCCGATGAGAACGCCTTCGCGCCGCCACCACGGAACGCTAGCCGACGCCGCCCAAGTCAGATGCTGATCGGTGCAGCGCATACAACGCCATTCGCCGGTTGGACATGTCGTGCTCACCCAGGAACACTGCCCCTGCGTATTCGCAGACCCCACGCGCCCCGGCGTTGCGATGGTCGGGGTCGAACATGATGCGCCGGCAGCGCGGTTCGAGTGCGAAGATGTTGGCCACCAAGCGGGGCAACATGATCGGCGCGATTCCGCGGTTGACGAACCTCAGGTCCGCGATGGCCGCGTGCAGACCGATGTCGTGCGGATCCGCATCGTAACGCGGGGCGATGGAGTCCTTCGCCGCCCGGTAGAGCTCGATATAGGCGAACGGCTGGCCGCGGAAGCCGCCGATGAACGGACGCGAGTAATCGCCGTCGAGCTGGGCCTGCAGATAGCGCTGCCACGTCTCCGGCGGCCAGGCGTATTCCCACGTCTCGACCAGGTGCGGTCGGTTCATCCACTCCGACACCGTCGCCGCGTCACCGTCGGCGTCGGCAAGCCGCACGCTGTACGGCTCGTCGAGCACCGGCGTCGGCGGTGCGCCCACGGCGCGGACCTCGTCGGACGTCGATGTCAGCTCGCGCGGCAAGACGGGTGATGGGGCCTCGTCGATGTCGGTCATCGCCCGCCGAGCCTACCCGAAGAATTGAGGGTAGGTTTACCTATCTAATCGGCTCTAATCGGCGAAGGTCTCACGCCGCGAGCAACAGAACACCGGCGACAAGCAGCGCAATCACCTTGACGATCTCGCACCCGACGTAGACGAAATGTGCACGCGACCGGGGAACCTCGGCCCCGGCAAGCGTGGCTTCGGACCGTCGCGTCAGTACGGGCCGCACCGCAAGCACCTGTGTCAGCAGGCCGAGAACGGCAACCCCCACCGCTGTCCAGGCCGCGGTGGTGGGCGGATGGACGACCAAGGCCACCACCAACGCCGTGGCCAGCACCGCTTCGCACACGTTCAGCGCACGAAACACCAAGCGGCCGATGCCGAGCCCGATGGGCAGCGTCACTCCGGGCGCGCGGAACTTGAGTGGGGCCTCGAGAAAGGAGATCGCCAGCACCATGCCCAACCAGAGGAACACCGCGGCGATCGCGACGGCCGATGCTGGACTCACGACCGCGAGCCTATGACAGCGGGCGCCACGATCGAGGTCGCGCTCCCGCGTGCCATCGTGGAGGGCATGGACATCGACCGGGTCGCCGAACTCGAGCGCTGGCAAGACTCGGGTGCCGTATGGCAGGTCATCTCACGCCACGGCGACACCCTGACCGTCGCGCTGCTGCGATGCGACGGCGGCGAGGAGATGGACCGGTTCACCTCCGACGATTCACGGCTGCGCGCCTTCGTCGGCGACCGGTTCAGCAGCCAGGAGTAGAGCGGCAAAAGATCGCCCCGCCCGTGCGGACGAGGCGACCTTCACCGGTACATCAGAACGGCGCCGCTCGGAACTCACCGTTGACCTGCACGCCCCAGGCGTTCACGTCACCGTTCCATTCCACCGGAAGCCACGGCGCCCGATAGGGCGGTGGCGGCGCCGGTGGCGCCCAGACCGGCACGACATAGTTGCGATGACCGGGCGGCGGAAGGCCGTTCTGCCCCGGCGGCAGCGGGTTGCCCGGTCCCCCGACATTCACCCCGGGTCCAGGCACCGGCCAGGGCGGCGGCCCGGGCAATTTCGGCCCGGCGTTGGCGACCCCCGATCCGATACCCAGGGCAGCACCGGCCAGGGCGCCGGCACACAGCGTGGTGACCACGCGCTTCTTGATATTCATCAGGTCGACTCCTCCGATCGGCACGCTCGCGACACGCAAACGTGCAGGTCATTGCGACCCCCGACTCGTCCCTAGATACCCCCGCGCGATGTCGGGCTAAACGCCTGCTCGGCGCACCAGGTCCACGAACGCCGCCGCCGCGGCATCGACTCCACCGCGATCATCGGTGGCGACCAGATCGAGCAACAAACCGCGCGCCACGGCCAGCCCGAGTCGCATGATCGCGGGGTCGACCGTCCTGGCGGCGTCGTCATCGAGCCATGAGTGCACGGCAGCAGGCAGCATTCGGGCGAAGGGCTGTTCGCCCTGCACACCGCGCGCGTAGCACTCGAAGAACAGCCGCTCGAACGGGCGCAGCTCGGGCCGGCGCAGGTTGGCCCACATCGCGGCGATGGCATCCGCAGGATCGTCGGGCAACTCGCGCATCATCGTCATCTGGCGCCGCTCGACCTCGTCGACAATGGCCAGCAGCAGTTCGTCGCGCGAGCCGAAATGATGTAACAGCATGCGGTGGCTGGTGCCGACGGCGGTCGCCACGTCACGGAGTGAGCGATCTCCGATGCCCCGGGCGGCGAACTCGTCCACGAGTGCGTCGACCAGCGCCTGGCGGCGCTCGAGGTCAGGAGGTCGGGCCATCGAGCCGGTAGAGACGCTCGCTTCGCGTTTTGAGCCCGGCGGCCTCCAGGTCGAGGTAGCGCCGCGTCATGCGGCGCATCGCAAGGCCGACCAGGGCGCCGACGGGACCGCGCTGGTCGATCCGCTGACCCACCCGGGTTCGGCCGTCGGCAATGGCGGTGATGTCATGGCCGGCCAGCGTCAGTCCACCGGGCGAGCGCTGCACCCAGGTCCACGACCTACCGGGCGCCACGTCGGTGACCTCCCACATCAGCTTCGGCATGCGTGGCTGCTTGATCTCGAACCGGTTGCCCTTCGCAAGACCGGGCCCGTCGAGCGCGACCAGGCTGGTGACCGAGGCCGTCCACTCCGGCCAGCGCTCGACGTCGCTGAAGACGTCCCAGACCACGGTGGCCGGTGCGTCGATGTCGACGCTGCAGTCGGTAATCATGTACCAGACGGTACATGAATTACGCTGGCTGGGGAAGCACTCCACTGACCAGTTCACGGAAGGCGCCAGTCCAGGACATGGAGATCCCGTTCGCCGACGCGGCGTTCAACCGGCTCAGCCGGCGCGATGTTGCGCTCGATCTCGCAGAGGCTGTCGAGGATGAGGCCGTCGACACCGTTGGCGCGGTGGACCTTCCGTCAGCCGAGCCGGCGCTGATGCTGCAGAAGATGGAGAACAAGCTCGTACGGCATCACTTGGCACGACCGGATGTGTTGAGCAGTGAGGAGCTGCGCAGGCTGCGCTACATCCTCAACTTCGCCCGGCTGGCCGATTTCGAGCCCGGCGCGGCAGGCCCGGGCGGCGGCCGCGGACGCGGGGACGTCTCCGTGGGCGCCGAATTGGCACCCTGGCGGGCCAAGGTGGCCGACAGGCTGTACAGCCCGCTTCGCGAAGAGCGAGATCCCCCAACGGCATTGGCGCGGGCGCGCGATGCTCTTGCCGAACTGACCGTCGAGCAGGAGGAGACGCGCCGGCTGGTGGTCGAGCGTCACGGGAGCGACTTCTCGGCCGCCGAACTCGACGCCGAGGTCGGCTACAAGAAGCTTGTCACCGTGCTCGGTGGCGGCGGCGGTGCCGGATTCGTCTACATCGGCGGGATGCAGCGGCTGCTGGCGGCCGGCCAGGTACCGGACTACATGATCGGCGCGTCATTCGGATCGATCATGGGCAGCGTCGTGGCCCGCACCCTTCCGGTGCCGATCGATGAGTACGTCGCGTGGGCGAAGACGGTTTCCTACGGCGCGATCCTCGGGCCCGAACGACTGCGCCGCCGGCACGGCCTGGCCGGGCTGTTCTCGCTGCGCTTCGACCAGTTCGCCCATGCATTGTTCAGTCGTGACGACGGCGAACGGATGCGGATGTCCGACTTGGCGATTCCCTTCGACGCTGTGCTCGCCGGTGTGCGCAGACAACCGTATGCGGCTCTCCCGTCGAGGTTTCGCCGTCCGGAATTGGCCGCACTTCAGATGCGATCGGTGCCGTTCCGTCGAATCGGCATCGGGCGCCAGGTCGCGCAGCGGCTGTGGCAGGTCTCGGCGTTCATCGACGTCCGGGTCGTCAAGCCGATCGTCGTCGGTGACGACACCCTGACACGCGATTTCGACGTCGTCGACGCGGCGTCCTTCTCGTCCGCGATTCCCGGTGTGCTGCACCATGAAACGAGCGATGCTCGCATGGTCGCAATCCTCGACGCGCTGTGCGAGGAGAAGGAGGTGTCGGCGCTGGTCGACGGCGGCGCGGCGAGCAACGTTCCCGTCGAGCTGGCGTGGAAGCGCGTCCGCGACGGCAGGCTGGGCACGCGCAATGCCTGCTATCTCGCGTTCGACTGCTTTCACCCGCAATGGGATCCGCGCCATCTGTGGCTGGTCCCGATCGCTCAGGCGGTTCAGCTGCAGATGGTGCGCAACGCTCCGTATGCCGATCACCTCGTGCGCTTCGCGCCCACATTGTCCCCGGCCAACCTTGCGCCGTCGGCCGCGTCGATCGACCGTGCATGCGCGTGGGGACGCAAGAGCGTCGACAAGGCGATCCCGGTGACCCAAGCGCTGCTACAGCCGACATGGTGGGAGGGTGACCGGCCCGCCGTCCCCGGCGCTGAATCCGGCACCCGCTCGAAGTCGGTGGCATCGCCCATGAGCGCGGTGATGGCGGCCATCCAGGCGCCGCAGAACCGCTTGGCGCGGTGGCGCAACCGACGCCTGACGTGAGCCCCGGCCGGACTACGGGCTACGCGTTGAGGGCGCTCTCACCGATCACCCGTCGCGCCCGCAAATCTTCGATCTCGTCCTGCGACAGCCCGAGGCCGCGCAGGATCTCGTCGTTGTGCTGCCCGAGCGTCGGCGACGTGAAGCGGTGGTGGCGGCCAGGACCGGGCGCCATCGTGAACGGCCACCCCGGATAGCGGTGCCGCCCCGTCACCGGATGCTCGAATTCTTCGTAGTACCCGCGCTCGTCGAGTTGCGCGATGTCATACATCTGATCGGCCGTCATCACCTGCTCGACCGGCACCCCTCGCGCGCTGAGGCGATCGACGATCTGCGGCGCAGTCAGTGTTCGCGTCCAGCCGGCGACGACGTCATCGAAGTCGTCGTGTGAGCGTTCCCGCGCGTCCGCGGAAGCGAACCGCGCATCGGCGCCGAGACCGGGCCGCGCCATCGCCTCTGCAAGCCGTTCCCAATCGTTGTCATCGCGTACCGACAACGCCACCCAGACATCATCGAGTGCAGTCGGATAGACACCCTGCACCAAGCCGCGGCACCGATTACCGTTCCGCGGCTGGATATTTCCGTTCATCGTGTAGTCGATGACAGGTTCAGCCGTCACACACGCGGCCACTTCGATCTGCGCGATTTCGATGAGCTGGCCCTCACCGGTGTTGCGCCGGTGCTCGAGCGCGGCGAGCAACGCAATTCCTGCGTGCACCCCGACGATCGGGTCCGCGGGTCCCTGCAGATTGCAGGGCGGACCGTCGGCGAATCCCGTGACCGCCGACATACCCGCGGTCTGTTCGAAGTTCAGCGCCCATCCGACGTAGTCGCGCCAGGGTCCCTCGAGCCCATACCCGGGCATACGCATGAGGATGACATCGGATCTGAGTTCGCGCAGAGACTGGTAGTCCAACCCGAAGTGCTCGATCACCCGCGGCGAGAAATTTTCTACGACTACGTCGGCCTCCCGGACCAGTCTGCGGATGAGGTCGCGGCCCTCGGCCGAGGTGAGATCCAGTGTGATGTCGCGCTTGTTGAGATTGGTGGCCTGCCACAGTCCGCTGCGTTCGTACCACCGGTCGCCCTCGTGTGCCCATGCCCCCGAGTAGCGGAATCCATCGGGCCGTTGGATGGATTCCACCTTGAGGATGTCGGCGCCGAAGGCGCCCAGGTAGCACGTCAGATAGGCGCCCGCCCAGAACGTGGTCAAGTCCAGAATCGTGATGTCTTCGAACGGCATCGCGGGATTCGCCTGCGCGGACACATCCCGCTGGTGATGCGCCAATGCGGGTGCAGTCAAGGCGATCTCGGTGCCGAGGCGAGGCGCGGGGCGCGGGGGCGCTACCGGCGACTTCGACAGGCGGAAGGGTGCGCCGGGCCTGCGGAATGTCCAGTCGTCACCACCACCCTCGATGAAGAAGCCGCGCTCGCGATACTGGGCATTGTCCAGCACCGACGCGCCATCGTTGACCGGCGCCGCCGGAATGCGCATCGCCTGGCTCAGTTCGACGATGTCGACGACTGTTCGTTCCGCGAGCCAGGGTTGGGCCTTGGTGAAGAACTCGCCGCGTTGCGGCCCACCGAGCATGATCTCGATCTGCTGGTCGCCGTATTCGGGCAGACCCAGCATCGCGCACGCGTCCAGCCAGTGCTGCCCCGTCAGACAGTTGATCCCGAGCCAGCCGTCCGCAGCGCGGACGATGCCCATCATCGGGGCGGACCGGGTGTTGGCCGGCATCCCGAGAGTCCGCATCTTCTCGGCCTGCAGCATCGGGTACGGGAGTGTCGACAGGAGCGATTCGAGCACGGACACATCGACTTCGACGACATGCTCGGCCCGCCGGGCCCTCAGCGCGGTGAGGGCGGCAAGTGCCGCGTACCCCCCGGCGACGTACTCGGAGATCCGCCCGCCGGCCTGCACCGGCGGCCGGCCGGGATCCCTGTTGTTGACCCAGCCGGACACCGCCTGAACCGTCAGGGGTGTGGCACTGCGGTCACGTAGCGGACCGTACTGACCGAAGTCGGAGATGCGGACGACCACGAGGCTCGGATTGAGAGCCGCCAGCGCGTCCCGCCCGAGGCCGGCCCGGTCCAGCACCCCCGGCCGCTGACCGTCCACCAACAGGTCCGCATGGGCGATCAGCTCACCCACCGTATCGGCGTCATTGGCGAGATCGACTGTGGCCCCGTGCTTTCCCGCGTTCAGATACTCGAAGAGACCCGACGAGTTCAGGTCGGACAGCCCACCCGGAAACGGTCCCCAACGCCGCATCGGATCTCCGGACGGAGGTTCGATCTTGGTGACATCAGCGCCGAGGTCGACCAGTAGCTTCGTGCAATACGGGCCCGCGA
>CAZOIX010000173.1:6219-7360 GCA_964579685.1 uncultured Mycobacterium sp. | reverse complement strand
GCCGACGATCCATCGCTGACGCAGAACATCTGCTTCCTGTACCACCTACTGGGCGGCGGTACCGGCGACTGGGACGTTCCGATCGGCGGTATGGGCGCGGTCAGCGGGGCGCTGGCGGCGGCCGCCACCGGATATGGCGCCGACATCACCTGTGGTGCCGAGGTTTACGCCATCGACCCCGATGGGCAGGTGCGCTACCGGCACGACGATCGTGATCACCGCGTCCACGCCGGGCACGTACTGGCCAACGTGACGCCGACCGTGCTGGCGGAACTGCTCGGCGAGCCTGCGCCCACCCAGGCTCCCGGCGCCCAGGTGAAGGTCAACCTGATGCTGAAAAGGCTGCCGCACCTGCATGACCCGACGGTCACGCCGGAGCAGGCGTTCGGCGGGACGTTTCACATCAACGAGACGTACCGCCAACTCGATACGGCGTATACGCGCGCGAACCATGGCGTGGTGCCCGAACCGCTGCCGTGTGAGATCTATTGCCATTCGCTGACCGATCCCACCATCCTCTCCGACGGCCTGCGCGCCTCCGGCGCCCAGACCCTGACGGTGTTCGGCCTGCACACACCCCACTCGTTGATCGCGACCGGCGACCCCGACCGGATGCGCGACACATTGACGTCCGCGGCCCTGAATTCCCTGAATTCCGTTCTTGCCGAACCGATTCAGGACGTACTCATGGAAGACGCGGCGGGGCGGCTGTGCATCGAGGCCAAGACGACAACCGATCTGGAGCACTCGCTGGGGATGACGGCGGGCAACATCTTCCACGGTGCGCTGTCATGGCCCTTCGTCGAGAATGACGAGCTGCTCGACACTCCCGCGCGGCGCTGGGGTGTGGCGACCGCCCATGACCGGATTCTGTTGTGCGGCTCTGGATCACGCCGCGGTGGCGCGGTGTCGGGTATCGGCGGGCACAACGCCGCGATGGCGCTTTTGGAGGGCTAACCGGCAGCGACCCGGCGGATGGTCGCCAGCAGTGCCCTCAGTTCGGTTGCGTCGAGTCTCGCCAGGGCGTCAGGTGCCGGGTCGCTGACTGCGGCGATGTCGCGAACCATCGCCTGACCGGCTTCGGTCAGCGACACCACTTTGCACCGTCGATTCGTCGGGTCGATGTCGCGGACCACCAGCC
>CAZOIX010000173.1:0-6209 GCA_964579685.1 uncultured Mycobacterium sp. | reverse complement strand
CCCGCGCTCTTCCAGGTCGTTGACGGCCACCGTGGCCGCAGGCGCGTCGATGGTCGCCGCGTGCGCTAATTCCTTGACCGACATCGAACGTCGACTGAGCCGTTTCAGGATACGAATCCTGCTGAACGGCAGGCCCGATTGCTCCACCACGGCCCGCTTCCAGCTATCGCGGTTGTCCATCACCAACGCTGCCATCGCGGCCCACACTTCGTCGGCCAGCGCGTTACCCGACATCGGCGCTCTCCCATCGCGATTCGGTTCCGAGGATCAGTGGGGCAAGGCGCTCCGCAGAGCGTTGTGCGCGTGCCGAAGTCGAGTAGACGCCGAGCACGATGATGGTCACGCCCAGCGCGGCGCAGATCCACCACATCGGCCGGGCGACGACGGCGAAGTCCGCACCCATCGTCTCCAGCGCCGATCCGGCGACGGTACCGCAAAGTGCCACACCGAGACTGACACCGACCTGCCGGCTGGTCGACGCGATCGCCGATGCGGCGCCGGCCCGATCGGTCGGCATACCGCTCACCGCAGCCGTGGTGATCGGCGCGTTGACCATCGAGAAGCCGATGCCGAACACCGCGAAGATGACGAGCAGCTGCCACACCGGCGTCGTTGCGCTAAGGGCGGCGAGCAGCACCGTCGACGCGGTGATCAGCACCCCTGCGATGACGATCGACGGGCGGCCGCCGTACCGTCCGACCATCCGACCAGACAGCGGCGAGAACACCAGGGCGCCAATGGCTACCGGTAGATAGATCAGGCCGGTGTTCATCGCCGAGAAACCGCGTTCGTCCTGTAGATACAGCGACATCATAAACAGGAAAGCCCCCCACGCGGCGAACGCGCACACCGCGATCACGGTCGCGGACGCGAACGGGATGCTGCGGAAGAACCGCAGGTCGATGAACGGATCATGGCGTCGTGACTCGTAGGCCAGGAAGCCGACCAACGCCAGCACCGCCAGGACAACCACAGCGATGGTGCGGACGTCGGTCCAGCCGAAGTTCGGGCCTTCGATGAGGACGTAGACGATGCCGAACAGGAAAGCCATGCCAAGGCCCTGCCCGATCGGGTCGACGTCGCGCATCGTGACCGACTTGGATTCGGGCACGAAGATCGCCGTGAGCAGGATCGCGACCGCACAGATCGGCAGATTGATCCAGAACACCGCGCGCCAGTCGACGAACTCGATGAGCGCTCCGCCGACGAGCGGGCCCAGCGCCATAGAGATGCCGACGACGCCACCCCAGACGCCGATCGCGCGGGCCCGCTCCACACGGCCGGTGAAAACCTGGGTGATGATCGACATCGCCACCGGATTCATCATGGAGCCGCCGACCGCCTGTAGGAATCGCGCCGCGATCAGCGTCTCGGTGTTCGGCGCGAGGCTGCACATCAGCGAGCCGAACGCGAATATCGCCAGGCCGATCTGGAATGTGCGCCTGCGGCCAAACCGGTCGGCCGCCGCACCGGCCAGCAGCAGTAGCTACGCCAGTACCAGCTTGTAGATGTCGATGATCCACTGCAGCTGCGACGCAGATGCGCCGAGATCGGCGCGGATGTTGGGAATGGCGACGTTGACGATCGTCGCGTCCATCGACACGATCAGCAGGCTCAGGCAGCAGGACACCAGGATGATGGCCTTGCGCCGGCTACTCAAAGACCGGACGATACTTTCATTCACACAACTATTGTGAAACTACAACTGTCTGATTGGCAAGCGCTGCCGCAAGTGACATCCGCAACAGCGCGAACGTGCGCATCCTGCCGCTTGAACACGGCGTGTCGTGTGCAGACACGCGCGCTCGCGGGAGATTGGGGAACGGCTACCGCGCGCCGGTATCGACGTAGTCGCGCTCGGTGTAGCCGGTGTAGATCTGGCGCGGACGGCCGATCCTGCCGCCACCCTCGTCGTGCATCTCCCGCCAGTGGGCGATCCAGCCGGGCAGCCGGCCGAGGGCGAACAGCACGGTGAACATGCGGGTCGGGAAGCCCATCGCCCGGTAGATCACGCCGGTGTAGTAGTCGACGTTGGGGTAGAGCTTGCGCTCGATGAAGAAGTCGTCGGTCAGGGCGATCTCTTCGAGCTCCTTGGCGATGTCCAGCAGTTCGTCGTCGCCGCCGAGCTTGCCGAGGATCTTGTCGGCCTGCTCCTTGACGATGCGCGCCCGCGGGTCGTAATTCTTGTAGACCCGGTGGCCGAAGCCCATCAGCTTGACGTTGTCTTCCTTGTTCTTGACCTTCTTGACGAAGGTCGACACGTCGTCATCGCCGACGCGGATCTTTTCCAGCATTTCGAGCACCGCCTGGTTGGCGCCACCGTGCAGCGGGCCCCACAGCGCGTTGATGCCGCCGGAGATCGACGTGAACAGGTTGGCCTGCGACGAGCCGACCAGCCGCACCGTCGACGTGGAGCAGTTCTGCTCATGGTCGGCATGCAGGATGAACAACATGTCGAGTGCGCGCACCAGCTCGGGGTCGACCTCGTAGGGCTCGGCCGGGAGGCCGAACGTCATTCGCAGGAAGTTCTCGACGAGGCTCATCGAGTTGTCCGGATACAGGAACGGCTGACCGACGGACTTCTTGTATGCATAGGCCGCGATCGTCGGCATTTTTGCCAGCAGGCGGATGGTCGACAGTTCCACCTGCTCGTCGTCGAACGGATCAAGCGAGTCCTGGTAGTAGGCGCTCAGTGCGTTGGCCGCGCTGGAAAGCACCGGCATCGGATGCGCGTTGCGCGGGAAGCCGTCGAAGAATCGCTTGAGATCTTCGTGCAGCAGGGTATGCCGCTGGATCTGGGTGGTGAAAGCCTCGAGCTGTTCGGGCGTCGGCAGCTCCCCGTAGATGAGCAGGTAGCTGACCTCGATGAAGTTCGACTTCTCCGCGAGCTGCTCGATCGGATAGCCGCGGTAGCGGAGAATCCCGGCGTCCCCGTCGATGTAGGTGATGGCGCTCTTGGTCGAGGCGGTGTTGACGAAGCCGTCGTCGTACGTGGTGTAGCCCGTCTTGGCCAACAACGACCCCAAAGCGATGCCATCGGAACCTTCGGTGGCGGACACGACATCCAATTCAAGCTCGCCACCGGGATAGTTGAGGGTGGCGTGCTCGTCTTTTTCGGCCACGAGGATCCCTTCTACGTTGCAAGGAATGCGGGGTTGCCCTTCAAAAGGTAGTCCCATTGGCGCGCTCCCGCCCGCGGGGGGGTTGCCAGATTGTCAGACCGCCTGTCGATTGCCGGCGGTATGGCCGGTGAACTCGGCGAATGTGATTGCCAGACGTTCGGCGACATCGTCGATCGTCAATTGTGAAAAGTCCCGCCCCTCAACGGCCAGATCGGTGATCGCCGTCATCATCACCGAACCCCAGACGGCGGAGACCAGCCGGGCCCCGCGATCGCCGACGTCGGCTTCCATCCGATTCGCGATCTCGGTGTCGACGGAATTCCCGCGGTATTCCAGTGCCGCCTGGCGCAGGGCCGGCGACGACAAGATGATCCGCACGATGCACATCACCCTGTCCGCCGACAGCTGTCCGGCCTGGGCCGCCTTGGCCGAATCCGCCATCGCGAGATAGGCCCGCAGCAGCGCCTCGAAGTGGTTGAGCTCGCGAGGTTGGCGGGCCAGTTCGACGGCCGTGCTGTCCAGCACCTCGTCGATCAGGGCCAGGGCGATGGCGTCCTTGGTGGCGAAGTACCGGCTGAACGTGCGCGGTGAGACGTCGGCGATCGCGGCGATCTGGTCGACGGTGGTGCGATCGAACCCCTGCCTGTCGCACAGGTCGACCGCGGCATCGATGAGGGTCGCCCGAGTCCGCAGTTTCTTGCGCTCCCGCAGGCCGAGGGATGCCTCCCCCCTGAAATCAGGCACGTTTGGGATGCTAACCAGCCAAGCTAAGAAGCCACTTAGAAAAGTGGCACCCACCGGCACTTGGCCCGCTACGTCACCGGTTTGCCGTTGGCCACCCGATAGCGGATGAAGGCGGGTGCCAACAACGTGCACGCCACCATGCCGATCACCACCAGCGCGCCCCCGCCGGCCGCCGCAACCGTGGTCCCGACGACGGCGGCGGCCCCTCCGTGGACGGCATCGGCGAGTCGCGGTCCTCCGGCGACCACGACCGTGAACACCCCTTGCAGCCTGCCGCGCAGGTCGTCCGACGAGGCCTGCTGCAGGATCGTCGACCGGAACGCAGCCGAGACCATGTCCGCGGCGCCACCAATCGCCAAGCAGCCCAGGGCGACCCACAGAAACGTGCCCGCGGCGCCGTGCGCGAACCCGCCCGCGAGGCCGAAACCGATCATCGCGACACCCCACACCACGATCGCGGCGACGACGGCCACGCCCTGGCGCCGAATCCGTGGCAGCCAGCCGGAGAACACTCCTCCCGCGACCGCACCGACCGACATCGCTGCAGCCAGCAGCGCCATCGTCACGCCACCCTCGACCGGCCCGCCGAAACTCTCATGCGCCATTTGCGGGAACAACGCGCGAGGCATGCCGAAGATCATCGCGATCAGGTCGACGACGAACGACATCAACACCACTTGATTGCCCGACAGGTGGCGAAATCCGTCCAGCACGGCCCGCAAACCCCAGCCCGAGGCGTTCTGCCCGCCCCCGGTCGGCGGCATCGGCGCGATGCGGAACGTCGCCCAGATCGGGGCGATGCACAGGATCGCATCGATCAGATAGAGCGTGGACAGATCCACCCACCGCAGCATGACCCCTGCCAACAGTGGTCCCACGATGGCGCCGAACTGCATCACCGTCATGTTCAGCGAGTTCGCGGCGGGCAGCTGGTCACCCGGCAACATCCGCGGCATCGTCGCCGCCCTGGTCGGTGAGTTGATCGCGTAGAACGCCTGCTGCACCGACAGCAGGCCCAACACCACCCAGACGTTGTTGAACCCGAGTGCGGCCTGCAGCCACAACAGCACCGATGCCAGAGCCAGTCCGATGGACGCGATGATCAACAAAACCCGACGGTCCATCACGTCCGCCCAGGCCCCGCCCCACAGGCCGAACACGATCAGCGGCACAAGCGCGAACAGTCCCGAAAGACCGACGTACGCCGAGTTCTGGGTGAGCGCGTACAGCTGCACCGGAACGGCGAAGATCGTCAGGTTGGCGCCGATGACGGTGACGATGCCCGCCAGCCACAACCGCCGGAAGTCCGGTGTGCGAAGGGGTGTGGTGTCGGCGAAGAATCGCGCCCGCGAGCGGGGAATTCGCCCAAGCACTTACGGCTGCAGCCGCTCGATACGGCTGTTGTGCACGGTCACCGGAAGCTCGGCGTCGGTGACGACACGAATCCTGTTGTGTACCCGGTTCTCCCGGCCCTGCCAGAACTCGACGATCTCGGGCGCGATCAGATATCCGCCCCAATTCGGCGGCACCGGGACCTCATCGAGATCGGCGAAGCGCTGCGTCACCTCGGCCAACTTCTCGAGTAGCGCAGCGCGCGAGGCGATCGGTTCGGACTGATGCGACGCCCACGCACCCAGCTGTGAACCGCGGGGGCGCTTAGACCAGTAGTCGGCGGTCTGCGCGGCCGAGACCTTGGTGACCAGGCCCCGGACGTGGACCTGCCTGCCGAGCAGGAACCAGGGAAATGTCGCCGACGCATAGGGCATCGCAGCCAGCTCCTCCCCCTTCGCGGAGTCGTAATTGGTGAAGAAGGTGATGCCGTCGTCGTCCACGCTCTTGCAGAGCACAGAGCGGGTGGACGGGCGTCCGCGCGCGTCCGCGGTGCCCACCACCATCGCATTGGGTTCGGCGACGCCTGCGCGTTCGGCGTCTGCTAACCACTTGCGTAGCAGCACAACCCAGCCGTCGGCGAGCCAATCCGCATCGAGATCGCCGCTGCCGTCCTTCTCCACCGAACCGTATTCCACCCGCATCCTGGCCAGGTGGTCGTCATCGCGAGGTGCCACGCGATCACGCTACGCCTCGCCTGTTCGGCGCCTTGGTTACCGGCCGGTAGCAAGGGGCTGCGCCACGGGTGCGAGAATTTTGCCCATGACTATGACGTCAGTGGTTCCTGAGGACTTCGTACCCGGACTCGAAGGCGTTGTCGCCTTCACCACGGAGATCGCCGAACCAGATAAGGACGGCGGCGCCCTGCGATACCGCGGCGTGGACATCGAGGACCTGGTCAACCAGCACGTCACCTTCGGAGATGTGTGGGCGCTGCTGGTCGACGGCAAGTTC
>CAZOIX010000172.1:0-7421 GCA_964579685.1 uncultured Mycobacterium sp. | reverse complement strand
AGATGCGTCATACGCGGGAGGCACAGCCTTTCAATGTCGATTCCTCATGGCGTCCACGCGCGCACGAGTTCGAACGAAACGTTGGCCTGAAAGACCGAAGCCCTGCACTGAGGTAGGCGGGCCGACTGCGTGCACGCACATTTCTTAGGTGGCGGCCCGGCCAGTTTCGACGCTCGCAAGGCCACCATCTGCCTCCATGATAGCTGGCCGGGTTCGCCCAGCTCACGTTCGTGCCGCCGTTTACAGTTGGGGCCATGACTGCCCCCATGTTTCCGGCGCGTCCGGAACCTTCCGAGCAGATGACCAACTCGGAGAGCTCGGGCGTGTCGGCTGACCATCCCGGTGTCAACGAGCTGTTCGCGCTGCTGGCATATGGCGAGGTGGCGGCGTTCTACCGGCTCACCGACGAAGCGCGGATGGCGCCGAACCTGCGGGGTCGCATCAACATGGCCACGATGGCCGCCGCGGAGATGAACCATTACGAGGTGCTGCGGGACTCGCTGGACCGCCGCGGCGTCGACGTGGTGCCCGCGATGTCGAGATACGCGTCGGCACTGGAGAACTATCACCGGCTGACCACGCCGAGCACGTGGTTGGAGGCGCTGGTCAAGACGTATGTCGGCGACGCACTGGCCGCCGACTTCTATCTCGAGATCGCCACGTCATTGCCGGTGGAGGTCGCCGACGTGGTGCGTGCAGTGCTTTCGGAGACCGGTCATTCGCAGTTCGTGGTCGCCGAGGTGCGCGCCGCAGTGACGGCGAGTGAGAAACAACGGCATCGCCTGGCGCTGTGGTCTCGCCGGCTGCTCGGCGAGGCGATCACGCAGGCGCAATACGTCCTTGCCGATCATGACGAACTCGTGGACCTGGTCATGTCCAGCGGTGAGGGGCTGACCCAGATGACCGAATTCTTCGACCGGCTCCAACGCACCCATACCTCCCGCATGCAGGAGCTGGGCCTGGCCTGAGCAGGTTCGGCTACTGCGTGCAGGTGGCGATCATCGAGTTGTTGTTCTGGTAGGTGACCAGCGCACCCGACGCGTCGTAGATGCCGCAGTTGAGTTGACCTCCGACGCTGGTCGCGGTGACCGACTTGAGCTCGACGCCGGGGTTCAGCACGACCGTCTTCGCCCATGGCAGCGCCACGTTCACGTCGGTCTGCAACGCACCCTGCTGATCGGTGTAGATGACAGTGACCAGGTCGATCAGCTGCCGGTTGCCGGTCACGCGGTAGGTGATGGTGCGTGGCGACGGCGCGACAGCCGGGGGCGGCGGCGCAGCGATCTGCGGCTGTGCAGTGGCCGTCGCCTCGGCGGTCGGGGTCACCGTTGTGACCGTCTCGGCCGGCAGCGACGGGCTCGCGGCGGAAGGCGTCGCGGCCGCGGGCGCTGACGTCGTGACCGGGGCCGAGGTGGCGGTCGGGGCCGACGAGGTCCCGGTGGCCGTCACCGAACCGCTGTCGCCACCGCCGAGGATGACCCCCGTCGTGCCGATGGCGATGAACAGGATCGCTCCGGCGATACCGGCGATCCACATCCACCGGCGGTCGATGCTCTCCTCGTCGTATGCGATGACGTCGGTGTAGTCGTCGTCATCCGGATACTCCTGCAACCCCTCGTATTCGAGGTCGTCGAAGTCGTCGACATCTTGGGTGGCAATACGCTCGGTCGGGCTCAGGGAATACGGTGAATGCGCGGTATAAGGCCTGTTCATAAAGGGTTCCCCGGTTGTCTCGTTCATGTACCGGGCCGATGCTATCGATGCGCAAGTGACAGATGAGGTTTAGCGGGGGGTGTGTACGGTCACGGTCCGGACTCGGTTCGGTCGCCGTTGGTGACGGCGGCGGGCCGCCAATGCGGCACGGCCGGGACGGAGGCCCGAAGTCACCGGCGCGGCATCATCGCGGCAGCGTCCACTAGCCTTGCCTCAAGGTTTTTCGAACGGTGTACGCAAGGTCGTACGCGATAAGGAAAGGGTCATGGCGTGGAGGTCAAGATCGGTGTCACGGACAGCCCGCGCGAGCTCGTCTTCAACAGCGCACAGACGCCTGCCGAGGTGGAAGCGCTGATCACCGACGCGCTGGGCAAGGAGTCGGGCGTGTTGAGCCTCACCGATGAGAAGGGCCGGCGGTTCCTGGTCCAGACGTCGAAGATCACCTACGTCGAGATCGGCGCCGCGGACACCCGTCGGGTCGGCTTCGGTGTGGTCGGCACCGAGGCCATCACGAACGCGTAAGCGGCACGTGGGACAGGCCGCCCCAGGCGAACAGCACCGTGCCCTCCACGGCGTCGTCCTTGCTGATCGGGCGGTCGTTGTTCAACCAATAGCGCGCCGAGTCGACACTGATGGCCACCAGGCCCACAGCGATCATCCTGGCCCGGTGCGCTTCCAGCCCGGAATCACGGCTGATCAGGTCAAACACCGCGTCGGTACATGATTCGGTGGCGACTTTGACCTGCGCGGCGACCTGAGGCTCGGTCACGTAGTCGTTCTCGAAGATCAGCCGGTAGCCCTGGCTGTCGTGCTCGATGAAGTCGAAGAAGGCGTGTACCGCCGCGCGCAACCGCTGCCGGTTGTCCGTGGTGGTCCGCAGCGCCTGGCGCACGCCGGACACCAGATTCTCGACGTGGCGTTGCAGCACCGCGAGGTACAGTTCCAACTTCGATGAAAAGTGTTGGTAGAGAACGGGTTTGCTGACGCCGGCGCGATCTGCGATCTCGTCCATGCCGGCCGCGTGATACCCGCGGTCGACGAAAACCTCGCTGGCAGCGACAAGTAGCTGCCCGCGCCGCTCATCACGGGGCAGCCGGTTACCGCGTCGGCCCACCGCTTCACCGGCGCCGGGCTGCGCGCCCCGCCGCGCGGCAGAGTTGGCGAGATCGCTCATGACGTCCTTCATCTGGCTTGGTGTCGCACCGAGATTACTACCGATGGCAAAGTGGGCACGCAAGGCTGAGGGTCGGCGGGCCGCGATCGCGCCTACCAGGGCCAGTGGCGCGCCGGAGGTATCAGCACTGTCGCCTGTGTCATTCTGTGTCGGTGACCTACGACTCGGAGCGTCGCGGGGGCGGCGTGCCGGTATTGCGCGATGAGTGGCGTGAGCCGCTGCGTGCGCAGCGTGATCCCCTGGGGGCCGAGTCCGGCCGCGTCAGGTCCAATCGGGAAGAGCATCGCAATGCCCGCAAGCAGAGCAGGCTGGGCCGTTTCGTTCGCACCTACGGTTGGCGGGCCTATGCGCTGCCCATCCTGGCCGTGTGGACGGCCATCGCTCTCTACATGACGTTCGCCGGCACCACCGAGCCTGCGATCCAGGAGTCGGAGGGGCCGGTGCAGGGGCCACCGACCATCGGGGTGGCCAGCACGGCGATCGTCGGAGCCCCGCCCAAGGGATTGACCGAGTTCGACGCGAATCTGCCCACCGGGATCCTGCCCGACGGTGGGCCCATCACGCCGGAAGGCGCCAAGACGTGGCACATCGTGCCGGGCGCGTCGTCCCAGGTCGGTGAGGGCACGGCGAAGAACTTCAACTACACCGTCGAGGTCGAGGACGGTATCGACACGACGACGTTCGGCGGTGACGAGGGGTTCGCCCGGATGGTGACCGAGACGCTGGCGAATCCGAAGAGCTGGACCCACAACCCGCAGTTCGCGTTCACCCGCATCGACGGGACGGCTCAGGTCGAACCCGATTTCCGGATCTCGCTCAGCTCGCCGATGACCGTCCGCGAGGGGTGTGGTTACGACATTCCGCTCGAGTCGTCGTGCTACAACCCGGTGTACGCCGACGGGCAACCGCGGGTGTTCCTCAACGAGGCGCGCTGGGTCCGTGGCGCGATGCCGTTCCAGGGCGACATCGGCTCATATCGGCAGTATCTGGTCAACCACGAGGTCGGGCACGCGATCGGTTATCAGCGGCACGAGGCGTGTTCGGAGAACGGTGCCCTGGCGCCGGTGATGATGCAGCAGACGTTCTCGACCAACAACAACGATGCCGCCCGCTTCGACCCGGGCACGATCAATCCCGACGGCAAGACCTGCCGGTTCAACCCCTGGCCGTACCCGATCGCCTGAGCGCCGATCGCCCCTAGCGGTCAGCACGCTGCGCACCGTCGCGTGAGCCCCGGGAAGCCTGGCGATGCGTTCGGTGTTGTCGAATGTGCCTATTGTTGGGGCACACAGCCAATCGAGGAGTATTCGGTGTTGACAGCGTTGCCGCCGCTGGTGGAACCGGCGGCCGAACTCACGCACGAAGAGGTCGCGCGCTACAGCCGCCACCTCATCATTCCGGACCTGGGCCTGGACGGACAGAAGCGGCTGAAGAACGCCCGGGTGCTGGTCATCGGTGCCGGGGGGCTGGGCTCGCCGACCCTGATGTACCTGGCGGCCGCGGGGGTGGGCACCATCGGGATCGTCGAGTTCGACGTGGTCGACGAGTCCAATCTGCAGCGCCAGATCATCCACGGTCAGTCGGATATCGGTCGGTCCAAGGCGGAAAGCGCCCGGGACTCGATCCGCGAGGTCAACCCGCTGGTCGAGGTTCGGCTGCACGAGGTCAGGCTGGAGCCCGACAATGCCGTCGAGCTCTTCGAGCAATACGACCTGATCCTGGACGGCACCGACAACTTTGCGACTCGTTACCTGGTCAACGACGCCGCGGTGCTGGCGGGCAAGCCCTACGTCTGGGGCTCGATCTACCGATTCGAGGGTCAGGTCTCGGTGTTCTGGGAGGACGCCCCCGACGGTCTGGGCCTGAACTACCGCGACTTGTATCCCGAGCCGCCGCCGCCGGGCATGGTCCCCTCCTGCGCCGAGGGCGGTGTGCTGGGCATCCTGTGCGCGTCCATCGCGTCGGTGATGGGCACCGAGGCCATCAAGCTGATCACCGGCATCGGTGAGCCGCTGCTGGGACGGCTGATGGTCTACGACGCACTCGACATGACCTACCGCACGATCAAGATCCGCAAGGATCCGTCGACACCGAAGATCACCGAGCTCATCGACTACGAGGAGTTCTGCGGTGTGGTGTCCGATGCGGCGGCCGAGGCCGCGGCCGACTCCACGATCACCCCGGGTGAACTGCGCGAGCTGATGGACACCGGCAAGCCGCTGGCGCTGATCGACGTGCGTGAACCGGTCGAATGGGACATCAACCGCATCGAAGGCGCCGAACTGATCCCCAAGGGCGCGTTCGAAACGGGTGAGGCGCTGGCCAAACTGCAGGTCGACCGCACCCCGGTCTTCTACTGCAAGACGGGCGTGCGCTCCGCCGAGGTGCTGGCCATCGTGAAGAAAGCCGGATTCTCCGACGCGTTGCACGTGCAGGGCGGAATCGTGGCTTGGGGAAAGCAACTCGAACCCGACATGGTCATGTACTAACCGCTCGTTTGCGGGACCTGCGCTTACGCTGACGTCATGAGTGTCGAGCGGCCGCCTGATCATGTGCTGGCCGGGTTCGGATTGACCGGCGTCGCACCGGAACCGCTCGGCTCGAGTTGGGAGGGCGGCTGGCGCTGCGGCGAGGTCGTGCTGTCGATGGTCGCCGATCACGCGCGTGCGGCCTGGTCGGCGAAGGTGCGCGAGACGCTGTTCGTCGACGGCGTACGGCTGGCCCGGCCGGTGCGGTCGACCGACGGGCGTTATGTCGTCGCGGGCTGGCGCGCCGACACCTTCGTGGCGGGCACCCCTGAGCCACGCCATGACGAGGTGGTGTCGGCCGCGGTACGGCTGCACGAGGCGACGGCCAAACTGGAGCGTCCGCGGTTTCTGACCCAGCCCCCGGTCGCGCCGTGGGCCGACGTCGACGTGTTCATCGCGGCCGACCGGGCCGCATGGGAGGAACGTCCCCTGCACTCCCTGCCGCCGGGGGCGCGGGTGTCGCCGGGCTCGGCCGACGGGCAGCGGTCCATCGAGTTGATCGGTCAGCTGGCGGCACTGCGCAGGCCGACCAAGAGTCCCAGTCAGCTGGTGCACGGAGACCTCTACGGCACAGTTCTTTTCGCCGGTACAGCCGCTCCGGGGATCACCGACATCACTCCGTACTGGCGGCCGGCGTCGTGGGCGGCCGGAGTGGTGGTCGTCGACGCACTGTCCTGGGGTGAGGCCGACGACGGACTCATCGAGCGGTGGAGTCCGTTGCCGGAGTGGCCGCAGATGCTGTTGCGTGCGTTGATGTTCCGTCTCGCCGTCCACGCTCTGCATCCCCGCTCGACGGCCGCGGCCTTTCCCGGTCTGGCGCGCACGGCCGCCTTGGTACGCCTGATCCTCTAGCGCTAGAACTCGTAGCGCACATCGCGCAACGGGATGCGGCCGTCCTCGGCCAACACGCCTTCGGCCCGCAACAGCTCCAACTGTGTGGTGGTCAGGTGCGGCGCGGGGCGGCCCGATGCACGAATGACCCGGTGCCACGGGAGATCCGACGAATCGGTGCGCATGATCCACCCGACGATTCGCGGGCTGGACAGTCCGGCAGCCTCGGCGATGTCACCGTAGGTCGACACCCGGCCCGACGGTATCGAGGCCACCAGGGCACGTACGGTTTCGACCTGTTCGTCGGTGACAGCGGCCATTCAGCCCAGCGCCTTGCGGATCACCGCCGCCGTGTCGGCGGGCAGGGCTTGGGCGACCATGTGATCGCAGTCGAATTCCACCAGCGCGAAACCAGGACGGTCGGCGAGTCCGGTCAGCAGTTCATCGGTGACGTACGGGGGTTCGGTTCTGGTGGCCCGCACCAGCGTCGTGGGAATCGTCGGAGGGGGAAACACACTCGGGCGCGCCAACTCGCTCCAGTACGACATCATCGCCGGGATGCTGATCCGCCATCCGCACCTGCCGCCTGTGGTGTCCACGAGGTGCTCGTCGAGCTCGCGGTCCAGTTCGCCGGCGTCGACGTCGGCCCATGCGCCGTTGGCCTTCTCCGCGCGTGCCTCGGCGCGGTCGGTGTAATCCGGCGAGGCCAGCATGTCGTCGGCGATGCCGCGCATCCATTCGCCGTCCAGACCCACCGCCGGGTCGAGCAACACCAGCGCCGACACCAGCTCAGGATGGGACGCGGCGAGGCTCAACGCCACAGCGCCGCCGAACGAGTGCCCGACGACCACCGCCGGCGCGTCGAGCAGCGCGGCCAGTGCGGCCACATTGGCGTCGATCGTCCACGGCGCCGCCCACGACGACCGCCCATGGCCCAGTAGGTCCGGCGCGGTGACCGCGAATTCGGCCAGATACCGCATGGCCAGCGTCTGCCACCGCGCGCCGTGCCCGGTGAGTCCGTGGATGGCCAGCACATCGGCGGGTCCGTCGGGCCCGTAGCGATGCACGTGCAGTCGTTCGCTCACCTCTGTGATGCTGCCAGCCGGCAGGCCCGGCTGACTTGTCGGACCCCCGTGGTGTCATCGGCCCATGAGCGCAGCAGGCACGGGTGCGGT
>CAZOIX010000171.1:0-7437 GCA_964579685.1 uncultured Mycobacterium sp. | reverse complement strand
CACCGGTGCCTGTAGGGCCAGCAGCACGAACGCCGCCTCCTCGGCGCGCGCGCTCATCGCGATGATCTGCTCGTGGTCGCTGATCACCTGCTCGGCGAGCATGAGATCGGCCTGCAAAAGGGCCTGGGTTGCCCGCTCCATCGCTTTGCCGGCAAGCCCGCACATGTCGCCGAGCTGTTCAGTTAGCTGATCCAGCTGCTCGTGGTAGGCGGTTCGCATGTTTCCACCCTACGGTCTGGACTGCCCGAACGTCACGATGTGCAGGGTGAACGCCAGGTGAATGGCACATGCCCAAAGGCCGAAGTCGCCACGGGGCGGGAGCTATTCGCAGGTGGTGTCTGCCGCGTTGGTGACGGTGAGATCCTCGGGCAGCTCCGTCGGAGTGCTGTTGGATTCGTGAACGACATGCACCTGCACGGGAGATCCACTCGTGGGCGGCGAAGTGACGGAATAGAAGTCGCTGCCGAGTACTACCTGCACGACGTCGCCGAGGCTGGTGGATCGCTCGATGTTGGCATTGGGGAATGCCGACGCGACCGTCGCGGCGGCTTGTTCGTTTCCTGGCGAGAAGAACACCGTCGTCGCGTCCAGCGGACCGGGGTAATCGTCGGGGGTGATGACGTTGAAACCGTGGGTCTGGAGTTCGTCGGCGGCCGTCGCGGCCAGCCCGTCCTCGCCCGTCGAATTCGACACCTGCACGGTGATGTCGCTCGGGTTGGTGGTGACCGTATCGACGAGTTCTGTTGCAGGAGAGGCGTCCTGGGTTGGGGTCTGCGTCTGGCTTTCGGGAGTGCCGGGCACTGGAGTGTTGTCGGCGTTCTTCTCCTCCGGCAACGGATCGTCGTTGATGATCGCGTCGAAGATGGCCCGGTTGTCTTCCTCGCGCAGATGCTCGTTGCCGTATTCGTCCATGTATCCCGTCGTGGGGACGGTCAGGAAGGTGATGCGGCCCGCGGCAATGCCCTGAATGGACTGGCCCAGGTTGACCAGGTCCTTGGTGTCCATGTTGTCGACAGAGCTGTCGTTGATGAACATGTTGACGACGTTGTTGAGCTTGGACAGCGAGAAGAAAACGTCTTTGGAGATCATCGATCTCAACAGCGAAGACAGAAACAGCTGCTGACGCTTGATCCGGCCGTAGTCACCGTTGCTCTCCGTCGTGACCTGGCGGGCCCGCACGTACTGCAATGCGGTGTGACCATCGACCCTCTGGCGGCCGGCATGGGCCAGCACTGTGCCCAATTCGTAGTCCTCCAGCGGGTTGGTGCTGCACACCTCGACGCCGCCCAGCGCGTCGACCATCTTCGCGAATCCCGCGAAATCCACTGCCATGAAGCGGTTTATGTACAGGCCCGACATTTTCTGGATGACCTTGACCAGGCACTTCGGCCCACCCACGGCGTACGCGGAATTCAACTTGTACTCCGTGTACACCTCGTCTTTGCCGTACATCGGCGAATCGGGATCGGTGATCGGGCCGTACTCGCCGGTCCGTGGATCCCATGGTTCGCACTTCATGGGTTCGATGGCCAGATCCCGCGGAAACGACACCGCCACAACGCGTTCACGATTCGCGGGGATGTTCACTAGCATCACCGTGTCCGACCTGGCGCCCGCTGCCTCCTCGGTGGTTCCCGCCCCCATGTCGACGTTTTCGCCCATCCGGCTGTCCACGCCCACGATCAAGAAGTTCTCGTCGCCGAACTGAGCGTTCGGGTCGACGATGTCGCGGGAATCGGGATCGAGTGCCGAGACCCGGTTGAGCATGTTGTTCTTCGCCGATTGCCACTGCCACGCCCCACCGGTGAGCGCGAGTGCCAGGACTGCGAGCAACGCGGTGAGCGCGCGGCCCGCGATCATCGTCCTGCGTCGGCCTCGCCGCGGGGATTTCCGGCCGGGGCGTCGACGGGCACCGGCGACGTGCGACGGAGGGATGCGGTCGCGTCGGTGGGTCAACGTCAGATCCGGCAGGTCGGCAGCCTGCGCTCCGATGATGGGGATGATCTCGGTGTCCGGGCTGTCGTCCGCTGCCGCGGGAGGCTCGTGCTGCGAGTGTGCCGGCACGGCATCGATGATCTCGGTGGGCGGCGACGGTGCAGTAACACCGGTGTTTCGCTTGAGTTCCGGCGGGACGGCGCTGTCACCGTTGAGTTTGGCGATCAGGTCGGCGACCGTGATCCCATCGGTGTGGTTGCCGGATGCGGGGCTGGCCGCCGCAGCGTCGTCATCGGCTACTCCGGGGCGCTCCCACGGCGCGGCGCCTGGCGATGGCCGGGAGCTTGAGGTATTCCAGTGATAGGGATCGGAGGGGCTGTGCGGTGACGACGAGCCGTCCCGGCCGTGGCGGCCGGGAGTGGCGTTGTCGCCGTCACTCATGCTTCTTCCGGCCCTCCGACTCTTCAGCCGCCGCGCGCGAGCTGCGCACCGACGTACGAGGTGCTTCCTTACAGGTCACAGCACCCTGCCGGGCTCCGACGCTGGAGCCCATTACGGACAAGACCCATATCGTACTGAGACATCCTGAGAGATGTGATGTCGAGTTCATCTCAGGTTAAAGACGACCCCGAAACGGCCCTGAGATCAGCTAGCCCCCGGAGTTCATCACCTCCGCGCCCGCGGGGACCGTGCAGTCCTCCGGGTCGGTGAGCCAGCCGTCGGGCAGTGCCACCGCAGCGGGCGATCCCTGCCGTCCCCGCGGCCCCGTCGCCGCAGCGGGAAAAGGGACCTCGTGGTCGAGGCGCTCGAGCAGAGCGCGCAGCTCCGACAACGTCTTGACCAGCGCTAACGCTCGCCGCAGATCGGCGCCCGCGGGGAAGCCGTGCAGGTACCACGCCACGTGCTTACGGATGTCGCGCATGCCCTTGTCCTCGCCGAAATGGGCGGCGAGCAGTTCACCGTGGCGCAGGATGATCGCGGCCACCTCGCCCAGCGTCGGCGGCGTGGGCACGGCCGTACCGGCGAAGGCCGCCGACAGTTCGGCGAACAACCAGGGACGACCGAGGCACCCTCGGCCGATGACCACACCGTCGCAGCCGGTGGCGTCCATCATGGCCCGTGCATCGCCGGCCTCGAAAATGTCGCCGTTGCCCAGCACGGGAACCGCGTTGACGTGCTGTTTCAGTGCTGCGATCTGTTCCCAGTCGGCTTTGCCCGAGTACCGCTGAGCGGCGGTGCGGGCGTGCAGGGCCACCGCGGCCGCGCCCTCTTCGACAGCGATCCGGCCGGCATCGAGGTGGGTGTGATGAGCATCATCTATTCCGATCCGGAACTTCACCGTGACAGGAATGTCAGTGCCCTCGGTCGCGCGCACCGCGGCGGAAACGATCTGCCCGAACAGCCTGCGCTTGAACGGCAGCGCCGCACCGCCCCCGCGACGGGTGACCTTGGGAACGGGGCAACCGAAGTTCATATCGATGTGATCGGCCAGGCCCTCGTCGGCGATCATTCGCGCCGCGGCGTAGGTGTTGGCCGGATCAACGGAGTAGAGCTGAAGCGACCGCGGTGTCTCGTCGTGGGCGAAGGTGACCATGTGCATGGTCGCCGGGTGGCGCTCGACCAGCGCCCGTGCGGTCACCATCTCGCACACGTAGAGCCCGCTGACGGTGCCGGCCCTGGCCAGCTCCAATTCGCGGCACAGCGTGCGGAAGGCGACGTTGGTGACGCCCGCCATCGGCGCGAGCACGACCGGACTACGTAGTGCGATGGGACCGATCTGCAGCGCGGGGCGAGCGTCGGCTAGGACGCTGATGACCCCACCAGAAGATTCTTGGCGGCCTTCTTCTCGGCCACCTTCGCGATGCGCTCGAGCCTGCGCTGTTTGGCAACCTCGAACTTCACACAGGTGTCCTCGAGCTCGTCGACGTGCGCGGCGAGTTCGTCGCGCTTGCGGGCGGCCTCGCCGGTGAAGTCGTCACGCTCGAAGATGCGCCACTTCTTCAGCACCGGCATCACCACGTCATCGAGGTGGATGCGGGGGTCGTAGACACCGCCGGAGGCGATGGTGACGGCCTTACGCCGGAAGTCCGGGATGGTGTAACCCGGCATCCGGAAGTTGGTCAGCACCTTGTGCAGTGAGTGCATCGCCTGGTTGGGCGCGATGTCAAAGCCGGCAGCCGACACATCGCGGTAGAAGATCATGTGCAGGTTCTCGTCGGCCGAGACGCGCTGCAACAGCTGGTCGGCGACGGGCTCTTCACACGCCCTGCCCGTGTTGCGGTGCGAGACGCGGGTGGCCAGTTCCTGGAACGTCACGTAGATGACGGAGTCGAACAGGGAGTCGGCGAACAGGTCGGCCTCGATCTGCTGATTCTGGCCGGGGGAGAAGCCGCGGGTCACCTGCTCGATGCGGAGCTGCTCGAGCTCGACGGGATCGATCGAACGGGTGACGACGAGGTAGTCGCGCAGTGCGATGCCGTGGCGGTTCTCCTCGGCGGTCCACCGGTTCACCCAGAAGCCCCATGGGCCGTCCATGCTGAAGTTCATCGCGATCTCGCGGTGGTAGGACGGCAGGTTGTCCTCGGTCAGGAGGTTGGTCAGCATCGCCATCTGGGCGACTTCGGAGAGCTTGGACTCCTCGGGGTGCCAGTCCTTGCCGCCGAGGGCGTAATAGTTCTTGCCGTCGGACCATGGAATGTAGTCGTGCGGGTTCCAGTCCTTGCGCATCGTCATATGACGATTGACGTTCTTTTCGACCACCGGCTCGAGCTCGTGGAGCAGCTGCAGGTCGGTCAGATCTTTCGACATGGCTTCTCCCCAAAATATCTGTACCTGTTGGTTGCACTCAATATATCTGTGTCCCCCGGTGACATTCAAGTCGCCACGCCATGTTCACAGGTGCATCATCAGACTCACCAGTTGCGCATGTGAACCTCGGTAGGCAAATGGTTTCCCACCTCGGCGGGCCGACAAACCGGGCTCGTCCGGGATTTGGACGCGCCAGCCTCGTGGGACGGTCAGCAAAGAGCCTGGCTGGTTGCCTCGCGCGAGTAGTTCGCGAGCGGTAGCGGCGGGCGCTACGAGGCAATAAGCTACGGCCATCAACGTCAGGTACTCGGACTGTGGAGGTCGGGCGCACGTGAAGAAGCTCATCGTTGTCGGGGCAGGCCCCCTGGTCGCCGCCTCGGCTCTGCTGTTCGGAGCGGGCACCGCGGCAGCCGCCCCGGATGTCGTGGGCGACACGTACTCCGACGCCGAGGCGGCGATCAGCGACAGCGGCGGTACCGCCGTCGTCGCGTCGCGGTTCGGCGACAAGCTCGACGAGGGCGACTGCATCGTCACCAACGCCTACGATGCGTCGTTCCTGCGCGATGGCTCGGATGACGGCGGTCAGGTCAACGTCGTGCTGAACTGCAGCGGTGCGTACGCCACGGCCAAGAATCCCGGTACCTCGGTTCAGAATCCGCTCGGCCGCGAGGCCAAGAAGCAGGCCGAGTCGGAGGAAGAGGCATCGCTCGAAGAGGTTTCCACGCCCGACGAGTAAGGGTCAGTGGGTCGTCACCCGGCTCATCAGCATTTCCACGCAGTAGTCGATGAACTGCTCGCGTGTCGCGGGAAGTCTGCCGTTCAGGTAGGCGGTGAACAGCGCGGTCAGCGCGCCGATCAATCCGGTGGCGACCATGGCCGCATGGGTCGGGTCGCCGATGCGAGACAGCTTGCGCTGCAACAGTTCGATGAAGCTCGGCATCCATTCGGCGCCCGACCGGGTCAGCACGGGCTCCTTGGTGGGCGCCAGCAACAGGACACGGCCGCGGGCCGGGTCGTCGACCATCAGCGCGACGAACTGCTCCACCGCGTCCCGGGGCGTCTTGGCGGTCGTCAGGGTGGACATCGCGCGGGTGCAGACGTCGTCGTAGACGGCGCGGACGAACTCGTCGCGGTCGGCGAAGCTCTCGTAGAAGTAGCGCTCGGTCAGCCCGGCCGAACGGCACACCGCGCGCACCGTGAGATCAGGTCCGTCCGGGCCACCCAGGCACGCGACGCCGGCGACGATCAGTTCGTCGCGGCGCAACGCCTGGCGGTCAGGCAGCGGCACGCCTGACCATCGGCCCCGTCGTTGACCCGAGGGCACATCACTCCTAGACTTCGCTATGACAACGCCTGTAGTCAGAATAGGTGACTCTGACTGGATGGGAAGCTTCGTCAGTGACTCAAGATACGTCTGCGGCGTGCCCGATGAACGCGGAAACTGCACCTGTGGCGTCGGGGTGCCCGGTTTCCCCTGGCGGCTATGACGCCCCGCCCGAGCCGCTCGGGCCGGACTCACTGACCTGGAAGTACTTCGGCAGGTGGACCGGGATGCTTCAGGGTCCGTGGGCCGGTTCGATGCAGAACATGCACCCGCAGCTGGGCGCCGCCGTCCAGCAGCACTCGATCTTCTTCATGGAGCGCATGCCGCGGCTGTACCGGTCCGTGTATCCGATCGGGGGTGTGGTCTTCGACGGTGACCGCGCGCCGCAGACCGGGGCGCAGGTCCGCGACTACCACATCGGAATCAAGGGTGTCGACGATCAGGGGCGCCGGTACAGCGCGCTGAACCCCGACGTCTTCTACTGGGCGCACGCGACGTTCTTCAAATCGACGCTGCTGGCCGCGGAATGGCTCGGCGGCGGTCTCACCGACGCGCAACGGCGCCAGCTCTTCGACGAGCACATCACCTGGTACCGGATGTACGGCATGAGCATGCGGCCGGTGCCGAATTCGTGGGAAGAATTCCAGGAGTACTGGGACCACATGTGCCACAACGTGTTGGAGAACAACTGGGCCGCCCGTGAGGTGCTCGATCTGTCATCGATGACCAAGCATCCCTCGCTGGAGTGGCTGCCCGATTGGCTGTGGCGGTGCAACGTCGCGGGGATGCAGAAGTTCTTCAACTTCACGACCGTCGGCCTGTTCGACCCCGCGGTGCGTGAACTCATGGGCTACACCTGGTCCCCTCGCCAGGAACGCCTGCACCGCCTGTTCGGCAAGGTGGTCTACCGGATCGTCACGCTGTTGCCCAAACGCATGATGATGCACCCGCGCAAGCGCTCGGCGTGGGACCGTGCGACCGGCCGGTTGCCGGCGAACTCACCACTGGTCGAAACCCCGGCGCGCAATCTGCCGCCGGTCGAGTACCGCGACAACCCGCACTATTACAGTCCGAAGGTCTGATCGCGCTACCGCCAGGCGGTGTGATGAGTCCAGAACGCACCGTCGAAATATCTGACCCGACAACGGTTTTGCGGATCACGGAACCAGCCCGCTTGCACCGGGGGATACCGGCCGAAGACGCCGCGTGGGTCGCCGGCAAGGCTTAGCCGATATTCGTAGTCCGCGCGGGCGCGCAGGCCGGCATCGCGGATGGCGTGTGCCTTCCTGCGGCCGTTGACCACCAGGAGCAGTCCGACGATGGCGGCGATCGTGACGGCTTCGTACCAACCGTTCGCGAGCCACCAGAAC
>CAZOIX010000170.1:0-7442 GCA_964579685.1 uncultured Mycobacterium sp. | reverse complement strand
AGGAGCAAGGGTGACGCGGCCGACGGCGTCGGGGCGCGCCTGAAGTTCGAGGGCGGCGTACACCGCGTGCAGCGGGTGCCGGTGACCGAGTCACAGGGGCGCGTGCACACGTCGGCCGCCGGCGTGCTGGTGTACCCCGAACCCGAAGAGGTCGAGGAAGTCCAGATCGACGAATCGGATCTGCGCATCGATGTGTACCGCTCCTCAGGCAAGGGGGGCCAGGGCGTCAATACGACGGACTCGGCGGTCCGGATCACGCACCTGCCCACCGGCATCGTCGTCACCTGCCAGAACGAGCGGTCGCAGCTGCAGAACAAGGCACGCGCCCTTCAGGTGCTGGCCGCTCGACTGCAGGCTCTCGCCGAGGAACAGGCGCAGGCCGACGCATCTGCGGACCGCGCGAGCCAGATCCGCACCGTGGACCGCAGCGAGCGGATCCGTACCTACAACTTCCCGGAGAACCGGATCGCCGATCACCGGATCAACTTCAAGGCGCACAATCTCGACCAGGTCCTCGATGGTGACCTCGACGCACTTTTCGACGCGCTGGCAGCAGCCGACAAGCAGTCCCGGCTCCAGATCACATGACCGGGCTCGGCCGGGGGCCGGCATGCGCCACCGTGCGCCAGGCGATCGATGCCGCCGCGCAGACGCTGGCCAAGGCGGGCGTCGGGTCCCCACAGGCGGATGCGGAACTTCTCGCGGCACATGCCGCGGGGGTGGAGCGCGGGCGGCTGCCCTTCTTGGTCCCGGCGCCCGATTTCTTCGAATGCTACGGCGGACTGGTCGCGGAACGCGTCGGCCGGAAGCCGCTCCAGCACATCGTGGGGACTGCGGCGTTCGGTCCGGTCACCGTGGAAGTGGGTCCGGGTGTGTTCATTCCACGGCCCGAGACCGAAGCGATGCTGGAATGGTCTGTCGCGCAACGCCTACCGCAGAATCCGGTGATTGTCGATCTGTGCACGGGCAGCGGGGCACTGGCTTTCGCGTTGTCCAAGAACTGGCCTGGCGCGCGCATCGTCGCCATCGACGATTCCGAGGATGCGCTGGGGTACGCCACCAGAAACCTCGCCGGCACGCGTATCGAACTGCGCCTGGCCGATGTCACCGAACCCGGTCTGCTGCCCGAACTCGAGGGCTGCGTCGATCTGGTCGTCGCCAACCCGCCCTACATTCCCGACGGCGCGGTGTTGGAACCCGAAGTGGCCAAGCATGATCCGCCACACGCGCTATTCGGCGGTCCGGACGGAATGGCCGTCATCGATGCCGTCGTCGACTTGGCCTCCAGATGGCTTCGCCCGGGCGGATTCTGCGCCGTCGAGCACGATGACACCACCTCCGCGCGGACGGTCGAAGCGTTCGGCCGGGCAGGGCGATTCCGGGATGTCATAGAGCGACGAGACCTCGCGGGTCGGCCCCGGTTCGTCACCGCGGTCCGGAGCCAGTGAGATGCTGGAATCATGACCGAGACGTTCGACTGCCTGGACGAGCAGACGCGGGCGACCGGAATCGCCTCGGCCGTCAGCGCCGTCAAGGGTGGCCGACTGGTCGTGCTGCCGACAGACACCGTCTACGGCATCGGCGCCGACGCCTTCGACGGCGAGGCCGTCTCAGCGCTGCTCTCAGCCAAAGGCCGAGGTCGTGACATGCCCGTGCCGGTGCTCGTCGGGTCCTGGCACACGATCGAGGGTCTGGTCTACTCCGTACCGCACACGGCTCGTGAACTCATCCGCGCGTTCTGGCCGGGCGCACTGAGTCTTGTCGTGCGGCAGGCCCCGTCGCTGCAATGGGACCTCGGCGACGCGCACGGCACCGTCATGGTGCGCATGCCCCTGCACCCCGTGGCCATCGAGCTACTGCGCGAAGTGGGGCCCATGGCGGTGTCGAGCGCCAATATCTCGGGTCAGCCTCCGGCGGTCACCGCGCAGGACGCGCGTGACCAACTCGGTGATCTCGTCGAGGTCTATCTCGACGCCGGAGCGTCGGCGCAACAGGCCGCATCGACGATCGTCGACCTCACCGGCGCGCATCCGCGCATCCTCAGGACCGGCCCGGTGAGCGCAGATGCAATCGCCAAAGTGCTTGAAGTGGAAGCCGATACATTGACAGAAGCTACTTGACCCGCACCCCTAGCACGTGAAACACGTATTCGGGTTCGACGGTGAGAGCCAGCGATCGCCGGGGGAGTGCGGCGAGTATGTCGCTCGCGATGTCCGTCTTGAACGTCAGCGCCAAGTCCCCATGGAAGCGTGGATCCACCTGGTTCACAGCGAGGCTCAACTGGACGCCGGACTCTGAGATAGCGACTTTTACCGGCCCATCATTTGCTGCGCTCCACAACGCGTCGATCGCTGGAGCCTTGAGCCGAGGCATGGACGGCACCAGCGCATAAAGGCGCACCCGAGTGAGGATCAGCAGACCGATGTGCCGGTTCGCGCCCCAGCTGGACACCATGCCCGGTATCGATCCGCTGAACCGCTGGGAGACACGGACCCGCTCGGCGACATGGATGATGCCCTCGGGTTCCAGCTGTGCGCGTAACGGCTCCGACAGCCGGCCCGTTGGCGTGAGCAGGCGCAGGATCGGCGGCATGCGCCAACTTTAGGCGAGCCGATTGTCTTTCCCACGCAGTTGCCTCGTCTGTGCAGCCGATTCGCAGCCGTGGGATCTCGTCTCGTCCAGTACGGTTCATCCAGTGGTGGGCGAAGTGCATGACGTGGCCGGTGGGCTGCTTGCGCTCTCCGATCGAGGCGCGGGCGTGCCGCTGCGCGAGCTCGCGCTGGTCGGACTGACCGCCGCCATCATCACCTACTTCGCGACCGGGTGGGTACGCGTACTGGCCCGGCGCCTGGGAGCCGTCGCCTATCCCCGCGAACGAGATGTTCACCTGCAGCCGACACCGCGCATGGGCGGGCTGGCGATGTACATCGGCGTGGTGGCCGCCGTCCTGTTGGCATCGCAGCTTCCGGCGCTCACTCGAGGCTTCGTGTATTCGTCGGGAATGCCCGCGGTTGTCGTCGCGGGCGGGCTCATCATGGCGATCGGTCTGATCGACGACCGATGGGGGCTCGATGCGCTGACGAAGTTCGCCGGCCAGATCACCGCGGCCAGCGTGCTCGTCACGATGGGGGTCGCCTGGAGCGTCCTCTACATCCCCGGTGTCGGCACCATCGTGCTCGATCAGGTGTCGTCGATCCTGCTGACGCTGGCGCTGACGGTCGCGATCGTCAACGCCATGAACTTCGTCGACGGTCTCGACGGCCTCGCCGCGGGCCTTGGTCTGATCACCGCATCTGCCATCTGCATCTTCTCGATCGGCCTGTTGCGCGATCACGGCGGCGATGTCCTGTTCTATCCACCGGCGGTCATATCGGTGGTGCTCGCCGGCGCGTGTCTGGGCTTTCTGCCGCACAACTTCCACCCCGCAAAGATCTTCATGGGGGACTCGGGTTCGATGCTCATCGGCTTGATGCTCGCCGCTGCCTCGACGACCGCTGCGGGTCCCATATCGCAAACCGCTTACGGCGCCCGCGACGTGTTCGCGTTACTGTCACCCTTCCTCTTGGTCGTCGCCGTCTTGTTTGTGCCCGCTCTGGACATGCTGCTGGCCATCGTTCGGCGCACGCGAGCGGGCCGCAGCCCGTTCAGTCCGGACAAGATGCACCTGCACCACCGGTTGTTGCAGATCGGTCATTCGCATAGGCGAGTGGTGCTGGTGATCTACCTGTGGGTGGGCATCGTCGCCCTCGGCGCGGCGAGCACGATTTTCTTCGATCCGCGCTACACAGGCGCCGTCATGCTGGCCGCGATTCTGGTCGCCGTCGTCGTCACGTTGATCCCTCTCCTGCGTCGCCGGGATGGCCAGTTCGACGAAATGTACGACGAAAAGTAGTAGACGTGTTTTATGGCCCTCACCATGTGTTAGGGTTCAGCTAGAACCCGAAAAAACCTCGCGGGTTGCCGGCCTCCGGGCCGTCGGCTAACCACCGATGGGCGCGGAAAGACGACCGACAAAGGGAGCGACCCCAGGGTGATTCCAGTGAGCCCGACGCCCTCCGATACGCTCGTGGCGCCACTCACAGAAAACTTGGGATTCATTCGGGAAACTTCCTCTGACCGCGGGATTGAGGTGAAGCTGTGACGACGCCAGCGCAAGACGCGCCGTTGGTGTTTCCGTCCGTTGCTTTCAGGCCACTGCGCCTGCTCGTTGTCTGCGTTGCGCTCACCGCCGTCGCGGTCACTGCGGCAGCCTTCGCGGGGGCGCCATTGTTCGGTGCGTTCTTCGGACTGGGCCTCGGGCTGGGTTTGCTCAATGCCGTCTTGGTGAAGCGTGCAGTCGAATCGATCACGGCGGAGGAACATCCGCTGAAGAAGAAGATGGCGCTGAACTCGGCAGGCCGGTTGCTGGTCATCACGGTGGTTGCGCTGACCGTCGCGTATGTCTTTCGGCACAACGGCGGGCTCGGTGTGGTGTTCGGACTCGCGGTGTTCCAGGCGCTCCTGGTGATGAGCACCAGCATCCCGGTGATGAAGAAGATCCGAAGCGACGGGCTGGACTTCGTGGACACGGAATCGAAGGATTGAGCTGGGTTTCATGGGTTGGGATATGACAGGGACGACCGAGACGGTGCTCGCCGCCGAAGAAGGTGGCGCCGCGATTCACGTCGGCCATCACACGATGGTGTTCGAGCTGTTCGGAATGACCTTCAACGGCGACACCATCATGGCCACCGCGATCACCGCATTGATCGTCATCGGGCTCGCCTTTTTCCTGCGAGTGAAGGTGACGTCGACGGGCGTACCTGGCGGCGTGCAGCTGTTCTGGGAAGCGCTCACCATCCAGATGCGCAATCAAATCGAGAGTGCCATCGGCATGAAGGTGGCACCCTTCGTGCTGCCGCTGGCCATCGCGATCTTCGTGTTCATCCTGATCTCCAACTGGCTGGCGGTACTGCCGTTGCAGTACGGCGGGGCCGACGGAGCGGCCGCCGAGCTCTACAAGCCGCCGGCCTCCGACATCAACTTCGTTCTCGCGCTCGCCCTGTTCGTGTTCGTCTGCTACCACGCAGCCGGATTCTGGCGGCGTGGCATCGTGGGCCACCCGGTCAAGGTCCTCAAGGGGCACGTCGCAATCCTCGCGCCCATCAACGTCGTCGAAGAACTCGCCAAGCCGATCTCGTTGGCGCTGCGACTCTTCGGCAACATCTTCGCCGGCGGCATCCTCGTCGCGCTGATCGCGATGTTCCCCTGGTACATCCAGTGGGCGCCGAACGCGATCTGGAAGACCTTCGATCTGTTCGTCGGTCTCATCCAGGCGTTCATCTTCGCGCTGCTGACGATCCTGTACTTCAGCCAATCGATGGAACTCGAAGACGAGCACCACTGACCGGACAGACCACGAGACAACTGAATCTGTAGCACCTACGACCACGGACTCTGGCGGCGCGGCCGCCAGTTATCAAGGAGGATAAAAGGAATGGAACCAAACGCCCTCATCACGGCCGGCGCTCTGATCGGCGGTGGATTGATCATGGGTGGCGGTGCCATCGGTGCCGGTATCGGTGACGGCATCGCGGGTAACGCGCTGATTGCCGGCATCGCACGTCAGCCCGAGGCCCAGGGCCGGCTGTTCACCCCGTTCTTCATCACCGTCGGTCTGGTCGAGGCGGCCTACTTCATCAACCTGGCCTTCATGGCGCTGTTCGTCTTCGCGACGCCGGGTCTGCAGTAGTCCGACAGCATGCCGGAACTGACCACGACGATCCTCGCCGCCGAGGAAGGTGGGGGGCAGAGCAACTTCCTGCTCCCCAACGGCACCTTCTTCGCGGTGTTGCTCATCTTCCTGATCACCCTCGGGGTGATCTGGAAATGGGTTGTGCCACCGATCAGCAAGGTGCTCGCTGAGCGGGAAGCGATGCTGGCGAAGACGGCGGCCGACAACCGCAAGTCGGCCGAGCAGCTCGCGGCCGCCCAGGCCGACTACGACGAGACGATGGCCGGTGCGCGGAGTGAGGCGTCGGCCATCCGGGACGAGGCTCGCGCGGCGGGCCGGAAGGTCGTCGACGAGAAGCGTGCCCAGGCAAGCGGTGAGGTCGCCGACACCCTGCGAGATGCCGAACAGCGGCTGTCTCAGCAAGGGGCGGCAACCCAGTCGGAGCTCTACTCGTCGGTCGACGGGTTGTCGGCCACGCTCGCCAGCAAGATTCTCGGCGTCGACGTGAAACCAGGTGGGAAGCAATAAATGTCGACATTCATCGGCCAGCTGATCGGCTTCGCGGTGATCGTGTACATCATCATGAAGTGGGTCGTTCCGCTGGTGCGAGACATGATGCAGAAGCAGCAGGAAGCGATCCGTACCGCTCTTGCGGAGAGCGCCGAAGCGGCAAAGAAGCTCGAAGATGCCGACACGATGCACGCCAAGGCAGTCGAAGATGCCAAGGCTGAGTCGACCAAGGTGACCGACGAGGCGCGGCATGACTCCGAGCGAATCTCCGCGCAATTGCAGGAGCAAGCCGGCGTCGACGCCGAACGGATCAAGGCACAAGGCACACAACAGGTCCATCTGCTGCGTCAACAGGTCATCCGTCAGCTGCGCACCGGTCTTGGTGAGGGCGCTGTGGAGAAGGCCGGCGAGCTCGTCCGTGCGCACGTCGCTGATCCTGCGGCCCAGGCGGCGACGGTCGATCGCTTCCTCGACGATCTCGAGGGCATGTCGTTGTCGACCGCGACGATCGAAACCGGGGCGTCGGCCAGGCTGCGTGCTGCCAGCAGACAGGCGATGGCCGCGTTGTCGGAGGAGTTCGACGGCGTCGCGGGTCGGCTGCGCGAACCCGGGCTCGTCACGCTCGCCGACGAATTGGCTTCCGTGGTCACGCTGCTCGTGACAGAACCGATCCTGGCCAGGCATCTGGCCGAACCGAGTGACAACCCCCGCGCCAAGGTCGCCCTGGTTGACCGTCTGCTCGCCGACAAGCTGGATGAACACACCCTGAATCTGTTGCGTACCGCCGTGTCTGCGCGCTGGTCCGCCGAATCGGATCTTCTGGACGGCGTCGAGCACCTCGCACGATTGGCGCTGCTGAAACTCGCGGACGTCAACAACGAAGTCGACGACGTGGAGGACCAGCTGTTCCGGTTCGGCCGCGTGCTCGATTCGGAACCGCGGCTCACCGCCGCCTTGAGTGACTACACGGCGCCCGCAGACGGCCGAGTCGCCCTGCTGGACAAGGTGCTTGGCGGCGATGGCGTCAATCAGACGGCCAAGGCGCTGCTCTCGCAGACCGTGCGGCTGCTGCGCGGCGAACGCGCCGACGAGGCCGTTCTCGACCTGGCTGAGCTCGCCGTCGCACGGCGGGGCGAGATCGTGGCCCACGTGACCGCCGCGGCCAACCTGTCCGACGCGCAGCACAATCGCCTCACCGAAGTGCTCAGCCGTATCTACG
>CAZOIX010000169.1:0-7444 GCA_964579685.1 uncultured Mycobacterium sp. | reverse complement strand
GGGCGGGTACACGCGTGGACGAAGCGGCCGACCGAACCAGTCAGCGCTTACTCGATGCAGCCCTGCAGGAAGCTGCGGCCGTTGGTCTGCAACGGATTACGGTTGAAGATGTGGTCCGGCGCGCGGGTGTGTCACGGATGACGGCCTACCGCCGCTACCCGCGGCGCGACGATCTGGTCGAGGCGCTCGTACGCCGGGAGACACAGCGGTTCCTCGCCGCGGTCGCCGATGCCATCGACGCGTGCGAAGATCCGCACGAAGGAGTGGCCGAGGCGTTCATCGCCGCGGTCACATTCGCCCGCGAGAACCCGATGCTGAGGCGCGCGGGTCATGTCGAGCCGGCCCCGATCGACGCGGCGGAGCTGCTGAAGATGGGAACGGCGTTCATCGCCAACTACATCCACGGCGACGCCCCCGGCCATCCGTCGCAACAGGTGCGGTGGGTCGCCGACGTGTTCGCGCGATTGTTCTTCACCTATATCTCGCTCCCCCCGACCGATCCGGATTTCGGCGACGACGCCGAGCTTCGGCAATTCGCACACGAGGTGTTGACACCCATGGTGGAACGCGCCATCTGGAAGACAGATGGCATACCTTGATGGCGTGTATACATGGGCACTACTTGCCGGGGCGATCGTCACCGAAGTCGCCGCGACGCTGTCGCTCCGCGCGTCCGTCGACAATTCGATATGGCTCGTCGCGGTCGTGGCCGGCTACGTCATCTCCTTCGCACTGCTGACGATGGTGCTGCGTGCCGGCATGGCGGTCGGTGTGGCCTACGGGATTTGGGGCGCGCTGGGCACAGCCGCCACCGCGATGCTGGCTGCAGTGCTTTTCGACGATCCGTTCACGTGGCCGATCGCCGCGGGCATCGGGCTCATCGTCGCAGGAGTCCTGCTCGTCGAGTTCGGCTCGCACCGCTCAGCATCGGCCGAGTCATGATGTGGGTGGCGCTCGCGGGCGCAATTCTCGTCGAGGTGTTCGCGACATTGGCGCTGCGCGCTTCGGAGGGCTTCCGCAACAAGGTGTGGATCGCGCCCGTTGTCGTCGGCTATCTGCTGTCGTTCTTCCTGCTGTGGGTGTCGCTGGGACTGGGCATACCGGTCGGCATCGCATACGGCATGTGGGCGGCGTGCGGCGTCGCGCTGGTGGCGGTCCTCGCACGCTTCCTGTTCGACGAGCCACTGACCGCGATGATGGGGCTGGGTATCGCGCTCATCGTCGGGGGTGTGCTCACGATCGAGCTGGTCGGTGTCGCGCACTGAGCGCGCCGGCCAGTGCCACCACCACCAGTCCCGCAATAGGAACCGCCAGCAACCCGACCCGAAGGCTCGTCGCATCGGCGACGACACCGACGATCAACGGCGTCCCGAAGAATCCGATTCGCATCAGCCACGTCAGCACGGTCAACCCACTGCCAGGGCGCAGACCAGGCAACTGGTCGGCGCGGTGCATCGCCGCGGGGATCAGGGTGGCGACCCCGAACCCCGCTGCGGCGAACCCCGCGATCGTCCCGGGGACCGACGGAAAGGCCAGTGCCGCACCCATACCCGCCGCAGTGAGCAATCCCCCGGCGCGCACCACCGTACGTTCGCCGAACCTGTCGACCAGGCGGTCCCCGATCAGCCGGCCGATGAACATGAAGCCGACCAGCGCGACGTAACCGAACACCGCGACCGCGCCCGGCGCGCCGACACTGTCGCGCAAATACAGTGTGGCCCAGGAACTTCCTGCATCCTCGACCGTTGCACCCGCGACCGCGATGACGACGAGCGCAAGCAGGGTGAGGTACACCGTGGCACCCACGCCCGGTCCGCCCCCCGCCGGCCGGCTCGGATGATCGTCGTGATCGGGGCCCTTCAGCAGATACGGATAGGCGACCAGGACAAGACCTCCGAAAACGACTCCTGCGCCCGCCAAATGTGTTGCCCGGGATATGCCCAGCGCGATCGCGGTGGCCCCCATCAAACCGCCCAGGATCGCGCCCGCCGCCCAGACGGCATGCAGTGAGTTGATGATCGACCGCCCGTAGTTGCGCTGCAGCCGCAGTCCGTGCGCGTTCTGCGCCACGTCGGTGATCGCATCGCAGGCTCCGGCGGTGAACAGCGCGGCGGCCAGCATCAGCGGCGTGTGTGCCAGACCCGCAACCAGGACGAATCCCGCGATGCCGAGGGTGCCGACGACCGCAACGCGCGACGACCGATATCGCCGGATCAACGTTGCGGCGGCGAGGCCCGCCACCAATGCGCCCGCGGAGAACGCCGCGATGGCCGCGCCGTACACCGCATTGGAAAGGTGCAGGTCCGCCTTGATCTCGGGATAGCGCGGCAGCAGGTTGGCGAATAGCGCCCCGTTGCTCAAGAACAGCGCGGCGACGGCCACGCGGGCCCCTCGATGCTGCGCCACGGCGGGCTCGGGCGCCATGTCGGCGACACTACAGACCCCGGAATCTAAGCTGATGGCTCGTGGGCTCAGACGGTGATGACCAAGATCCTGACTATCGCTTCACCCTGGCCAACGAGAGAACCTTTTTGGCCTGGGTCCGCACGGCGCTCGCGCTGATCGCAGGTGGCGTCGCCGTCGTGCAACTGGTGCCCGCCCTCTCGATTCCGGGGGTGCGCCACGGCCTCGGGACGGCGCTGACGTTGGCCGGCGGCGTGCTGGCGGTGTTGGCGGTTCGGCGCTGGCGCGATGTGCAGACCGCGATGCGGGCGGGCCGCGACCTCCCTCGATCCCGGATGCCGATGCTGCTCGGCGGCGCGATCGTGGCGCTGACCATCGCGCTGATCGTCCTGATCACCGCTCAGCCGTGAGGGGCGCCCATGACTGAGCGGTCGGAAAAGCCGGGGTTACAGGCGGAGCGCACGCAACTCGCCTGGGAGCGAAGCGCATTCAGCTTCCTTGTCGCGGGGGCGCTCCCGCTGCTCGGCCGGGGTCCCTTCGACAACGGGCGGATGGTGCTCCCGATCGTCGGGGCGGCGCTGGCGGTACTGGCCGTCTGGCTGGGGCACCGCCGGGCGCGCCGTATCACTGCCGAACCACGAATTGAAGTCGCGCTCCTCGGCTGGGCCACCGCCGGGTTCGCGGCGCTGATGCTGGTGGTCAGTGTTTTGTAGAGGCGTGGGCGACCAATTGCTCACTGGTGGTCCACAGATCGAGCCCCTTCTCGCTGTCGTACGAGTCGACGGATGATCGTATCTGCCGCTTCCCTTCGAAGTACCCGCCCGTGACGGCATCGAGAACGGGATCGTTGACCAGTCGCGCCAGCCGCTCACCGGATGCCTTGGTGCTGTTGACGTTCGGCAACACGCGCAACACGGGAAACACATACCGCCATGCCCACCGCCCGGCCGGCGAGTAATCGCGAGCGAGACCGGACCCCGGCATGAGTCCGGGATCAAAGGCGTTGACGGTGATGCCGTCAGCGCCCTGTCCGAGCCGACGATCGAGTTCGTAGGCGAACAGCACGTTGCACAGTTTCGACGTGGTGTAGCGGCGGCGGCCGTCCGGCGATTCGGACTCGGCCGGATGCGCGAGGTCCTCGGCGGTGGTGTACCTCGGCGATGGCATTCCGGTGAATTTCGCGGGGTCGTGGGTGCCGCTGCTGACGACGACGATGCGCGCCGGGCGCGCCAGGTCGTCGAGCAGCGCCTGCACCAGCGCGAAGTGCCCGAGATGGTTCACGCCGAACGTCATCTCGACGCCGTCGGCGGTGTACTCGGTACCCGAGACCACCTGCAGACCGGCGTTGCACACGATCGCGTGCAGCGGTGGCCGTGCCGCCGCACGAAAGGCCTCGGTGAATGCGTACACCGATTGCAGCGATGCCAGGTCCAGCCCAAGTACCGTGCACCGATCCGGGTGCCCGATCTGCGCCACGGCGTCAGCACCGCGTGCCACGTCGCGCACGGCGAGCACCAGATGCCACGACGGGTCGTCGGCGAGGAGTGCGCGGGCGCATCCGAGCCCCAGGCCGGCGTTCGCCCCGGTGATGATTGCGGTTCGCGTAGTCATTTCTCCTCCAACAGAATCGGAATCAGTGCCACCACCGTCTGGTGCAGGCGTCTGTACATCCGAGCGATGTCCGTCGCATCGGGCTCCAGATGACCGGCCAGGAAGATGCCGTCGGACAATGCGGTGGCGACCGCGGCGAGTTCGGCCGATACGCGTTCGGCCTTCTCGGCGGGGACGCCGGCGGGCAGTAGATGTGTCACCGCGTCGCGAAATCGTCCGATCGCGCGGTCGCGGACCCGGCGGATGACCTCCGTGACGGCGGGGTCGTCCTGGCGCTCCAGCGACAACAGCAGGAACAGCCGCAGAAACGCCGGATGCTGCTCCTGCTGCGCGATGACCGCGGCCAGCTGCTGGTCGATGTCAGCCTCAACGGGGATCGCGGCGAAGTAGCGTTCGGCGCCGCGTTCCATCACCGCTGCCAGCACGCCGTCCTTGGAACCGAAGTGCCAATAGATCGAACTGCCAGGCAGGCCACAGGCCTTGCGGATGTCGCTGATCGAGGTGGCCGCGTACCCGCGGGTGCCCATCAGCTTCTCGGTGGCGTCGAGGATCTGCTCGCGGGACTGCTCGCCCTGCTGCTGCTTTTTCGTCGGCGTTCGTTCTGTAAGTATCATTACAGACATAAAATAGCACCGGTCCTGCGGCGCCGCCAGGAGGAGATTGATCGCAGCGACTTCGCGGCCGGCACACCAGTGGCAGGCTGAGGACGTGCCAGACACCGCGCAGGCGCACGAGTTGATCGGCCTTTTTCCGCCGGGCACCCGGACCGACGGTGACGGCACGCTCATGGTCGGCGGGTGCCGTCTTGACGACGTCGCACAGCAGTTCGGCACCCCGGCGATCGTCGTCTCAGAAGACGCACTGCGGCAGCGGGCCCGCGACTACCTGCGGTCGTTCCGCAGTCGTTGGCCGCGCTGCGATGTGGCCTTCGCATCGAAATCGTTCCCGTGCACCGCCGTTCAGCGGGTCATGGTGGAGGAAGGTCTGAACATCGACGTCGCAGGGGGCGGTGAGATCCTCACGGCGATCAAGGCGGGGGCCGACCCGTCGCGGCTGCTTCTGCACGGCAACGCCAAGTCCGACGAGGAACTCGAACTGGCCGTCGAACGCGGCGTCGGGCTCGTCGTCGTGGACAACTTCGATGACATCGACCGCCTGGAACGCATCGTTCCCGCCGGTCGCCGCCAGCCGTGCCTGGTCCGGGTCATCCCCGGTGTGGCGGCCGAGACCCACGCATCGCAGGCGACCGGACACGCGGGGTCGAAGTTCGGCCTGATGCCCGATGATGCGCGGGAGGCGATCGCGCGGATCACCCACAGCGCCAAGATGCGGCTCGACGGTGTGCACACCCACGTCGGTTCACAGCTGCTCAACGTCGATCAACTTGCGCAGGCAGTCGAGCCGATCGCGAAGCTGGGCACCTTCGAGGTCTACGACCTCGGCGGCGGCCTCGGCGTGCGCTACACCTATGCCGAACACCCGCCGACTCTGGACGAGTACGCCGCCGCGATGACGGCGCAGGCGAAGGCGCTGCTGCCCGAAGGCAGCCGCATCATCGTCGAGCCCGGCCGCAGCATGGTCGCCAGCAGTGCGTGCACGCTGTACCGGGTCACGACCGTGAAACGCGGTGTCGTCACCCACGTCGCGGTCGACGGCGGCATGGGCGACAACCTCGAGGTGTCACTGACCGGCCAACGTTTCGAGGCGACGATCGTCAACCGGGTGGGCGGCGGCGAAACCGTCAGTCTGGTGGGCAGGCACTGCGAATCGGGTGACCAGCTCGCCGACGGTGTCGCCCTTCGCGAACCATCCGTCGGCGACCAGCTGGCGGTACCGGTGACCGGCGCCTACTGCTACACGATGTCCAACCAGTACAACGGCGCGCGGCGCGTCCCGGTGGTGTTCACGCGCGCCGGCGCCGCCCGTCTCGTGGTTCGCCGCGACACGTGGGACGACCTGTTGATGCGCGACGTCGACTGACCGCAGGCAAGATGGCCCCATGACCGACCTTCCCGAGTCACTCGTCGAGTTGGCGCGACGCTACGGCGTCGCAACGGAATACGACGACTGGACCGGCAGGCGCATCACCGTGCCCGAAGCCACGCTTGTCGGCGTGCTCGAGGCCCTCAATGTGTCCGCGGCCACCGAGTCGGGGCGCACCGCCGCGTTGGCGGCCCACGATCATGACTACTGGTCGCGCCCGCTACCACCGGTCATCGTGGGCCGCTGCGGGACGACCTCGTCGTTCTGGGTGCACGTCACGCACGGCGATCCGGTACGGCTGTGGATCCGGCTGGAGGACGGATCGGTCCGCACGGGCCTGCGACAGCTGGAAAACAACAGGGCCCCCTACGATCTCGACGGCCGGCTGGTCGGCGAGGCCAGCTTCGAGCTGCCCGCCGACACACCGATCGGTTACCACGAGGTTCACCTGCAGCTGGGGCCGTCCGATATCAGCTCGCCGATCATCGTCTCCCCCGCGACGTTGACCCCTCCGACGGGACGAACCTGGGGCCTGGCCACCCAGCTGTACAGTGTCCGGTCGCAAACATCGTGGGGTATCGGCGATTTGACGGACCTCACCGATCTCGCCGTGTGGTCGGCGACCCGGCACGGTGCAGGATTCATCCTCGTCAACCCACTGCACGCGGCGGCGCCGACCTCGCCCATGGAACCGTCGCCCTATCTGCCGACGTCGCGGCGATTCGTCAACCCGATCTACCTACGGGTGGAGGCGATCGCAGAATTCGCCCATGTCAGCCATCGCGGGCGCATCCGCAAGTCCCGGGAGAATGCGCAGGCACGCGCGAAAACCTCGCGGCTCATCGACCGTGACGGTGTCTGGAAGTTCAAGCGCGCCGCCCTGCAAGTGGTGTACCGCGAGAAGCGATCGGCGGGCCGCGCGCTGGCATACGAGGCCTTCCGTGAGCGACAGGGCCGCAGCCTCGACGACTTCGCGACCTGGTGCGCACTGACCGAGAAGCACGGCGCCGACTGGCACCACTGGCCCGAAGAGTTGCGCCATCCCGCCAGTCCGGCGGTCGCCGAGTTCGCCGCGAAGCGCGAGGAGGACGTCGACTTCCACCGGTGGCTGCAATGGCAACTCGACGATCAGCTCACTGCGGCGCAGGCGACGTCGGTGGCCGCGGGAATGGGGCTGGGGATCATGCATGACCTCGCGGTCGGCGTGGACCCGAACGGGGCCGATGCGTGGGCCCTGCAGGACGTGCTGGCGCTGGGTGTCACCGCGGGCGCACCGCCGGATGAGTTCAATCAGCTCGGCCAGGACTGGTCGCAGCCGCCGTGGCGGCCAGACGAACTCGCGAATCAGGCGTACGAGCCGTTCCGCGCCCTCGTCAACACGCTGCTCCGGCACGCAGGCGGTGTCCGCATCGACCACATCATCGGGCTGTTCCGGCTGTGGTGGATC
>CAZOIX010000168.1:0-7451 GCA_964579685.1 uncultured Mycobacterium sp. | reverse complement strand
GAGGACACGCGAATCAGCACCTCGCCCGGGTCGGGGGTCGGCACCGGCCGCAGTTACATCTCGATACGGCCCTGCTCGACGAGTACTGCGGCCCGCATCCGGGTATCTGCAGAAAGTGTTGTGTGCGTCACAGTGGACATGTTAGCGTGGTGAGCATCTACTCGCACACCTGAGCAAATGCTCACGCGCTTTGAGGAAAGTTGGGCCGCATAACGTGACCGTGTCGACGTCGAATGGCGAAGTGTCGGGGCACAGCCGTGCGTCGACACCCGAAGACCTTCGACTCGCGTTGCGGGCGGCCACGCTGTACTACCTCGACGGCCTGACCCAGGCCGAGATTGCCGCCCGTCTCGGCGTCTCGCGGCCGACGGCGGGGCGGCTGGTGGCCCGGGCGAAGGCCAAGGGGTTGGTGCGGATCGAGGTCGTCGTGCCGCCGAACATGCGTGACGATCTGCATGCCGACGAGGAGCGAGAGCTCGAGCGCCGGTTCGGCCTGACGGAAGCGGTGGTGGCAGGCCATGGCGTCGACGTCGGTTCGCCTGGCCGACCGGCCGCCTTCGCGAGTGTGGGCCGTGCCGCCGCCGCGCTGTTGATGCGCCGACTCTCGCCGGAAGACGTCCTCGGCTTCACCTGGGGCCCAGAGCAAGTAGCGGTTGCCACCGCGCTGGTACCCGGCGTGGCAAGCTGCAAGACGGTGGTGCAGTTGGACGGCGCGATGTCCACCGCGGCGTATCAGACCGGCACCGAGATCATTCTCAGCCGCTGCGCAGACGTACTGCGCGCCAGCACGATCCGGCTGCCCGCACCGCTGTACGCCGATGCTTCGACCGTCGCCTCGATGCGCAGCGACTCGGTGATCTCGCGGACACTGGAGGCGGGCAGGCGCGCGGACGTCATGCTGTTCGGCGTCGGCGCCGTCTCGACCTCCACGACGCTGTTCGAGGGCAGCTATCTCGACATCCGCATGCTCGACGAGCTGATCTCGCTGGGCGCGGTGGGGGAGATCGGTGGCCGATTCTTCGACGCCGAAGGCGCCGCCGTCGACACCGAACTTCAGCAGCGCGCGGTATCCGTTCCGCTCGAGGACATCCGCAGCTGCCAGAAGACGATCCTGATCTCCAGCGGCGCCACCAAGTATCCCGCCACGCTCGGTGCATTGCGCGGAAACCTGGCCAGGCTGCTGGTCTGTGACATCGATTGCGCTCGTTGGCTGTTGGCGCAGTGAAAGGTGAAGTGATGGTGAAAGCGCTCAAACGATGGGCCGCCTGTGCGGCCGCGGCAGGCTTGGCGTTGACTGCCACGAGCTGCGCCGGGGCGGGCAGCCTCGGGTCATCCGAGAATCAAGTGACGATCGCGCTCGTCTCCAACTCGCAGATGACCGACGCGCAGAAGTTGTCCTCGGAGTTCGAGAAGGATAATCCCGGGACCAAGCTGAAGTTCATCACGCTGTCGGAGAACCAGGCCCGCGCCAAGATCACCATGTCGACGGCGATGGGCGGCAGCGAATTCGACGTCGTGATGATCAGCAACTTCGAGGCGCCTCAGTGGGCGAAGGACGGCTGGCTGCTGAACCTTTCGGAGTTCGCGAAAAACACTCCGGGTTACGACGAAAGCGACTTCATCCCCTCGTTGCGCGAATCGCTGTCGTACGAGGGCAACATGTATGCCGTTCCGTTCTACGGCGAATCATCGTTCCTGATGTACCGCAAGGATCTCTTCGAACAGGCCGGCATCACTGTCAACCAGGATCCCGACTACCAACCGCAATGGCAAGAGGTCGCCGAGTGGGCGAAGAAGCTGAAGACCGACGACCGAGCGGGAATATGCCTGCGCGGCAAGCCCGGTTGGGGCGAGGTACTTGCACCGCTGGATACCGTCATCAACACCTTCGGCGGTCGCTGGTATGACGAGCAGTGGAAAGCCCAACTCGACACACCCGAGGTGAGCAAGGCCGTCAACTTCTACGTCGACCTCATCAACTCCGCAGGTGAAATCGGCGCCTCGTCGACAGGATTCCAGGAGTGCGCGAACCTGTTCGGCCAGGGACAGACGGCCATGTGGTACGACGCGACATCAGCGGTCTCGGTGCTGGAGGACCCCAAGACATACCCGGATCTGGTCGGAAAAATCGGCTACCTGCCCGCGCCGATCGTCGAGAAGCCGGACTCTGGATGGCTTTACACCTGGGCGCTGGGAATCCCGAAGCACGCCAAGAATCCCGAGGGCGCGTGGAAGTTCATCTCGTGGATGACGAGCAAGGACTACATAAGACTTGTCGGCGAGAAGCTGGGGTGGGCCCGCGTCCCGCCGGGAAGCAGGACCTCTACCTACACGGAGCTGCCTGAGTACGAGGCGATCTCCCAGTCCTACGGGCCGCTCACACTCAGGTCCATCGAGAACGCGACCCCGAACAGGCCTACGGTGCAGCCGGTTCCGTACACGGGCGTGCAGTTCGTCGGCATTCCCGAGTTCCAGGACCTCGGCACACGGGTGAGTCAACAGATCAGTGCGGCGATCGCCGGCCAGAAGTCGGTGGCCGATGCGCTCGCTCAGGCACAGGAATACGCCGAAGTCGTCGGCCGTACCTACCAGGAGAAGTGATGACCGTAACCGCTGATGCGGCAGCCGCATCCGACGAGCAGGCCGTAGCCGAGCGAGTCCGTAAGATCAGGGAAGCCCAGGACGTCGGTGTCAGTCGCGCCGAAGCCTGGCGGCGACGCGGCCCACTGCTTCCGGCGCTGGTGTTCATGATCGTCGTCACGCAGATCCCGTTCCTGTTCACGTTGTACTACTCGACGTTGTCGTGGAACCTCGTTCGTCCGAGCTCGCGTCAATTCGTCGGGCTGAACAACTACATCGCCGTGGCGAAGGACAGTCAGTTCTGGAGGGTGGCGTTCAACACCGTCGTCCTTATCGTCGTCGTCGTGCTGATCTCGGCGCTCCTGGGCTTGCTGATCGCTCTGCTGCTCGACCGGGCGTTCATCGGACGCAGTGTGATGCGAACACTGTTGATCACCCCGTTCCTGGTGACCCCCGTAGCGGCGGCGCTGATCTGGAAGACGACCATCCTCGACCCCAACAACGGCATCCTGAACTGGCTACTGTCGCTGGTCGGCATCGACAAAGTGGACTGGATCGGGCAGTTCCCACTGACCATGGTGATGGTCGTATTGATCTGGCAGTGGACGCCATTCATGATGTTGCTGATCCTCGCCGGCCTCCAGTCGATGCCTCGCGACATCCTGGAGGCCGGCCGAGTCGACGGTGCCGGCGCGTTCCAACTCTTCCGCGAGTTGACGCTGCCGCATCTGCGGCGCTTCATCGAGCTGGGCGTGGTGCTCGGCGCGATCTATCTGGTCAACACCTTCGACACCATCTACATGATGACCCAGGGCGGCCCGGGTATCGCCAGCGCGAACCTGCCGTTCTACATCTATCAGCGCGCCTTCCTCGGCTTCGACATGGGCCAGGCAGCGGCGATGGGTGTGGTGGTGGTGATCTTCACGATCATCATCGCGAACTTCGCGCTCCGATTGATCTTCAAATCGTTCTCCGGCAAAGAAGAGGCGGCTTAACGATGACCACCACAATCGAGAAGGCAACGGACACAACGGCACCAGCTACCGCATCGAAGAAGAAGGGTCGCGCATTCAGCCCGTGGAGCATCGTGGCGTGGCTCGTGGGACTCGGGTTCTTCTTCCCCGTGTTCTGGATGATCCTGACGGCTTTCAAGTCCGAGGCCGACGCGGCCACAAGCCCGCCGAAGCTGTTCTTCACTCCGACGCTGGATCAGTTCAAGGCGGTGTTCGAACAGGGCATTGGCCCCGCGATGCTGAATTCGGTGTTCGCCACCGGCGTTTCCACCATTCTGGTGTTGCTGCTCGGCGTGCCCGCAGCCTTCGCGCTGTCATTGCGACCCGTCCGCAAGACGCAGGACGCGCTCTTCTTCTTCATGAGCACAAAGATGCTGCCGATCGTCGCGGTGATCCTGCCGCTGTACGTGATCGTGTCCAATATCGGTCTGCTGGATAATATCTGGGCGCTGGTCATCCTCTACACCGCGATGAACCTGCCAATCGCCGTGTGGATGATGCGGTCGTTCTTCCTCGAGGTCCCCGGCGAGTTGCTGGAGGCCGCCAGCCTGGACGGCGCAAGCCTGTGGCGCTCGGTGCGCGAGGTGATTCTCCCGCTGGTCTCGCCGGGAATTGCGGCGACGGCACTGATCTGCGTGATCTTCGCCTGGAACGAGTTCTTCTTCGCGGTGAACCTGACCGCGGTGAACGCTCAGACCATGCCCGTATACCTCGTCGGCTTCATCGCCGGTGAGGGTCAGTACTGGGCCGTGCTGTCGGCGGCCGCAACGATGGCGGCGCTTCCCGTGATCCTCTGCGGGTGGTTCGCCCAGAACAAGCTGGTGCGCGGACTTTCGTTCGGCGCGATCAAGTAGACGAAACACTCAGGCCCCCACAAGAAAACGGAGCACAGCAATGGCATCGATCACCTATAAGAACGCGTCGTGCATCTACCCTGGCAGCGACAAGCTCGCGGTCGATTCCCTATCCCTCGACATCTCCGACGGCGAATTCATCGTGCTCGTCGGGCCGTCCGGCTCGGGGAAGAGCACGGCATTGCGCATGCTCGCGGGGCTGGAGGACATCGACGAGGGCAGCATCGAGATCGGCGGCAAGAACATGACCGGCGTCCCTTCCAAGGACCGCGATATCGCGATGGTGTTTCAGAACTATGCGCTCTACCCCAACAAGACCGTCGCTGAGAACATGGGCTTCGCGCTGAAACTTCGCGGCGTCTCTTCTGACGAGCGACGCAAGAAGGTCGAGGAGGCGGCCAAGATCCTGGACCTCACCGAATTCCTGGATCGCAAGCCCGCCAAGCTTTCCGGCGGTCAGCGTCAGCGTGTGGCGATGGGTCGTGCCATCGTGCGTGAGCCGCAGGTGTTCTGCATGGACGAGCCGCTGAGCAACCTCGACGCGAAACTGCGGGTGCAGACACGTACGCAGATCGCAGCGCTGCAGCGACGTCTGGGCACCACCACCGTGTACGTCACCCACGATCAGGTGGAAGCGATGACGATGGGCGACCGGGTTGCGGTCCTGCGGTTCGGCAAGCTACAGCAGTTCGCGTCACCCAACGAGCTCTACGACCGGCCGGCCAACTCCTTCGTCGCGGGGTTCATCGGTTCGCCCGCCATGAACCTGGTGACGCTGCCGGTCACCGCGGATGGCGTGAAGGTCGGAGACAACACGCTGGAACTGGAGCGGGGCGATCTCGCGAAGGTGACCGATGCGGGACTCAAGGAGGTCACGTTCGGGATCCGGCCAGAACAGTTGGAACTGTCCGACGACGCCAACGGCGTGGAGGTGGTCGTCGACCTCGTCGAGGACCTGGGCAGCGAGGCGTACGTCTACACGCATGCCGGCTCGGGCGTCGAATTGGTCGCACGGTGCAACCCGCGCACCGCGCCCAAGCTCGCCGAGTCGGTCAAGCTGCGCAAGCATCCCGACGGTGCAGTCCACCTCTTCCACCCGCAGACTGGCGAACGACTGAACTAACATGCGCGCGCCGGAGTTCCGGCTACGGGCGCCGACTCCGGGTTTACTGGCGCTGCCGTGGGACCGGCCTCTCGAGGGGTGGACCGTTCCCGACGTCCCGTTGCGCGACATCGCGGTTGGACCCAGCCGGCACCTCGTGAAGTTCGTCGACGCGGACGGCGCGCTGTGGGCGGTCAAGGAGATGCCGCCGCGGATCGCGGTCAAGGAGTATGAGGTTCTGCGGCGGCTCGAGGAGATGGACTTGCCCGCCGTCCGTCCGGCAGGCATCGTTCTGCAGCCCGAGTTCGATACTGCGATCCTGGTCACCCGCTACCTCGAGGGATCCTGGCAATATCGCCGGCTGTTCATGCGGCTGCCGCCGGATCAACCGAAACACCGTGGGCGGCTGTTGGATGCGCTGGCCGGACTGTTGGTGGAACTGCATCGGCACGGCGTGTTCTGGGGCGACTGTTCACTGGCCAATACGCTGTTCTCCCGCGACGGCCAGATGCTGCAGGCGTGGCTGGTCGACGCCGAGACCTCCGAAGTGCATCCCGTCCTGAGCCGGGGGCAGCGCGAACATGACCTCGACATCATGGTCGAGAATGTCGCGATGGGGATGGTCGATCTCGCCGAACGGCTGGGACGGACGTCCCTCGACGACGTGTTGATCGCCGAGGTGGAGCAGACCAGGGCACGCTACGACACACTCTGGGACGCCTTGCACGCCGAGCCTGTGTTCGGCTTCACCGACCGCTACCGCGTCGAGGGAACCGTCCGTCGCCTCAACGAGCTGGGCTTCGCCGTGGACGAGGTATCACTCCAGCCGGTCGGCGACGATGCGAATCAGCTCAGAATCCGTGTCGCCGTTGGTGATCGGCGATACCACGCCCAGCGGCTGCAGGAACTCACCGGACTCAATGTGGGCGAGGGCCAGGCCCGGATACTGCTCGGCGACCTGCTGGCGTATCAGGCACAGCTGCGCCGCGAAGCCGGTCACGATGTCGACGAGTCGACCGCAGCGCGGCTGTGGGTGATCGAGGTGCTCACCCCCTACGAGCGACTGGCACACGATGTCGTCAACCAGAAGGGCACACCTGTCCAGGCCTACTGCGATCTGCTGGAGGTGCGGTGGCTGTTGAGCGAACAGGCGGGCCACGACGTCGGTACGAACAAGGCGCTCGCGGCCTTGGCGCGTGACGTCATCCCCACCGACTCCGCGGCGAAAATGGCCATCGCCGAAGTGCCGACCGCGCCGTTCGAAGTGCTGAAGTTCGACGACGATCCCTAACCCGGCCTTCTCCTGAACCTCTTGTGTCACAACGGTTTCAAAAGGCTCGGTTTCGTCGGAAGTCCTTAGAGATCTCTTCGAGATTTTCCTGACAAGCCCTTACAGTTCGCGCATATGTTCGAGTCATGGATGCGGACGGGGTGCAGGCGGCGGTCGCCGCGCTGCGCGCGGCCCATGATCGGTTGGCGGGGCTGTCGATCGATGCGTTGACCACGACGGAGTTGGTCGCGGCGTTGGATGAGTTGGAAGTGGTGTCGTGTCAGTTGCCCACCCAGCGGCACCGGATGCTGGCGCGGTTGCAGACCGAGACGACGGCCACCCAGATGGGTGCCAAGTCCTGGCGTGAGGTGCTGGCGATCCGGTGGCGCCTGTCGAGATCGGAGGCCCGGCGCCGCCTGGAAGAGGCCGCGGTGTTGGCGCCGCGGCGCACCCTCACCGGCCAGCCCCTGGCGCCGGTGCTGCCCGGTACCGCGCTGGCCCAGGCGCGCGGGCTGATCACCGCGGAACACGTCGCGGTGGTGCGCGAGGCGATCGAGCGCATCCCGGTAGCCGTCGATGCGCTGACCCGTACCCAGATGGAGGCCGACTGGGCGCGCACCGCGATCGGGGTC
>CAZOIX010000167.1:3725-7453 GCA_964579685.1 uncultured Mycobacterium sp. | reverse complement strand
GCGCTGATGTCCAAGCTGATCGAAGAAGCCACCGCCGATTCGGGACTCCGGATCGCCCGGATGACCCTCGACATTCTGGGCGCCATTCCGGTCGTCCGCATTCGCGTGCGGGCGTGGGTACAACGACCGGGTAGGCGGATCTCGCTGTGGGTCGCCGAAATGTCGGCGACGGGGGCCGACGGCACCGAACGCGCGGTCGCGCGCGTCACCGCATGGCTGTTGGCGGTCAGTGACACAGCGGATGCGGCCACCGACCGATATCCGGCACTCGTCGAGGGCCAGGCGGTGCCGGTTCCCCACAGCTGGGTGGGCGCGACGGGCTATCTCGAGACGGTGAGCTGGCGGCGCCAGCCCGACACCGGCGAGTCGGGCAACGTGGTCTGGATCAGCCCCCTTGTGCCGCTGGTGGATTCGGAGCCGACGACCGGTCTGCAGCGCCTGGCGATGGTGGTCGACTCGGCCAACGGTGCGGGCGCGGCGCTTAATCCCGAGGACTTCATGTTCATGAACACCGACACCGCCGTGCACCTGCACCGCGCCCCCGAGGGCAGCGACTTCGGGTTGCGCGCCCGCGGCTCGATCGGAGCCGACGGAATCGGTGTGACGACGGCAGAACTCTTCGACCGCCGAGGGTTCATCGGCACGTCAGCGCAGACATTGCTGGTCATGCGCCGCTAGTCCAGCGGTTTCAGCTCCTGGAGCATCGTCGGCACCAGCTCGCTGACGGTCGGGTGGATGTGCATGGTCCGCGAGATCGCCGTGTAGGGCTGCTTGGCGGTCATGATGTCGAGAATGGAGTGGATGACTTCATCGCCGCCGACTCCGAAGATCGCCGCGCCGAGGATCATCTCCGTCTCGGCGTCGACGACGACCTTCATGAAGCCGTTGGTTTCACCCTTCTCGACAGCACGCCCGACTCGGGTCATGGGGCGCTTACCCACCAACGCTTTTCGTCCCGACTTGCGAACCTCGTCGACCGTCATACCGGCGCGGCCCAACGGCGGGTCGATGTAGAGCGCGTAGGTGGTGATCCGGTCGCTGACCTTGCGCGGATCGTCGTCCAGCAGATTCGCGGCTACGATTTCGAAATCGTTGTACGACGTGTGGGTGAACGCGCCCCGGCCGTTGCAGTCCCCCATCGCCCAGATGTGCTCGACGTTCGTGCGCAGCTGGTCGTCGACGACGATGTAGCCCCGGCGGTCGGTCTCGACGCCCGCCGCCTCGAGGCCGAGGTCATCGGTGTTGGGCTGACGTCCGACCGCCATCAGCAGGTGGGTACCGGCGATGGGGTCTGCGCCGTCGCGCGGGGTGACTTCGAAACCACTGCCGCGCTTGGTGAATCGGATATCGCTGGCGTCGACGACCACATCGATGCCCTCACCCTCCAGGATCTCCTTGATAGTGGCCGAGACGTCCTCGTCCTCACGTGAGGTGAGGCGCGGCCCCTTCTCGATCACCGTCACGCGGGCGCCGAAGCGGCGGTACATCTGCGCGAACTCCAGGGCGATGTAGCTCCCCCCGATGATGACCAGATGCTCTGGCACCGTATCGAGTTCGAGAATGCCGACATTCGTCATGTAGTCGATATCGGAGAGTCCGGGCATATCGGGGGCCACCGCCCGGCCGCCGACGTTGAGGAAGATCTTGTCCGCCTCCAGTACCCGGTCTTCCACCCTGATCGTGTGGGGATTCTCGAACCGGGCGTGGCCGCGGATGAACGTGGCGCCCTTCATGTCGGTGAGCCAGGATTCGACGCCTTCGCGGTCGCCCCGCACGATCTTGTCCTTGCGCGCCTTGACAGCCGTCATCTCGACACTGACATCGCCTGTGCCGATGCCGTATTCGGCTCCGCGGCGCGCCATGTGTGCGGTGTGCGCACTGGCGACCAGCGTCTTGGTCGGAATGCAGCCGTAGTTCACGCATGTGCCACCCACGAGCTTGCGTTCGATCACGGCCACCGTCAGGCCCGCCTCGGTCAGCCTGCCCGCCAGCGGTGGGCCCGCCTGGCCTGCGCCGACAATGATCGCATCGAATTTTTCGGCCATAGAACGCGGTTCAGACGAGGCTGACCAGGAAGGCGATCAGGAAACCGCCGCCCACCGCGACCGCGTCTTCGATAAACGCGCCGGGCCTGTCGTTACCCTTGTTGGCTTCGTAGAGCTTCGTCCTGACCGCCGCGCCGCCCAGCGTACCGAGCACCGCACCGACAATGCCGGCGCCCAAGGCGCTGAAGGTGTGGCCGTGCATATTCACCTGGTCCCAGATCGGCGCTCCGATCACCGCGCCGGCGAAACCGCCGGAAATGAGCCGGGCGATGAACTGTGGTGGCACCTTGCGACTCGGCGTCTTTGGTAGCTGATCGGTGACCAGTTCCACGAGCATGAAGATCGTGAGGACCGTGACGGTGATGGGATGTGCCACCCATTCTGCCCAGGTATCAGCGACCGGTATCCACCCGAGGAAGGCCCCCCAGGCGACCACCGCCGGGGCGGTCATCGCCCGAAGGCCGGCGATCACGCCGATCAGCAGGGCGAGCACGATGACGAGGACCTGCGTCATGCCAACCTCCGTAGGAGTCAAAACGACACCCGGACGCTAACACGCGTGTCGCGCCACGACCCGTCGAATCAGAAGCGGCAGAACCGGATGTCGGAGGCCAGGATCGCCTTCGCGCCGATCGCCGCGAGCTTGTCCATGATGGCGTTGACGTCGCGCCGCGGTACCAGCGCCCGCACGGCGACCCACGCGGGATCGGCCAGCGGAGCGATGGTGGGCGATTCCAGTCCAGGGGTGACCGCGGAGGCCTCCTCGAGCACGGTTCGCGGGCAGTCGTAGTCGAGCATCAGATATTGCTGCCCGAACACCACACCCTGGACACGAGCGGCCAGTTGGTCACGGGCCACCGCGTTCGGGGCGGCTGCGCCGTCGGCGTCGTCGCGCTCGATGAGTACCGCCTCGGAATCACACAGGGGCTCGCCGAACGCCGCGAGGTCGTGCAGGCCGAGCGTGCGTCCCGAGCCGACCACGTCGGCGATTGCGTCGGCGACACCGAGTTGCACGGAGATCTCGACAGCACCGTCGAGTCGGATCACTGTCGCCTCAATCCCCCGGGAAGCCAGGTCTTTTCGTACCAGGTTGGGAAAGGCCGTTGCGATCCGCTTTCCGGCGAGGTCTTCGACACGCCAGTGCCTGTCGGCGGGTGCCGCATACCGGAACGTCGACGACCCGAACCCCAGCGCGAGCCGTTCCCGCACCGGCGCGTCGGATTCCCACGCCAGATCACGCCCCGTGATGCCGAAGTCCAACTGCCCCGAACCGACGTAGATCGCAATGTCTTTGGGCCGCAGGAAGAAGAACTCGACGTTGTTGGCCGGATCGAGGACCGTGAGGTCCTTGGGGTCGGTGCGGCGCCGGTATCCGGCCTCCGACAGGATCTCGGCGGCCGATTCGGACAGCGTGCCCTTGTTGGGCACCGCGACGCGGAGGGTGCCCGTCACAGTCGTGAGTAGACGTCGTCGAGGGTCAGGCCACGGGAGATCATCAACACCTGCGTCCAGTACAGCAGCTGGCTGATCTCGTCGGCCAGCTCATCGTCGCCCTCGTGTTCGGCGGCCAACCAGACCTCACCGGCCTCTTCCAGGATCTTCTTACCGAGGCCGTGCACGCCGCCGTCGAGCGCCGCGACCGTCCCGCTGGCCATAATGGCGTAGCGCTTCAGCAGCGTGACG
>CAZOIX010000167.1:0-3715 GCA_964579685.1 uncultured Mycobacterium sp. | reverse complement strand
GGCCGGGTGCGCGCATTTTCGCGGAGCTCAGCGAATAGGGCGTCGAAGGTCTTCACGGGACGCGATTGTGTCACGGCGCCGCGAGCAAAGTCACGGCAGTTTCGCCGCGGCCGCCGAGCTCAGCTGGCGGCCTTGGGTGATGCCTCGTGCAGGATCTCGCCGTGCATGTCCTCCAGCGACACGCCTTTGGTCTCCATCACCCACTTCCACACGAACAACCCCGACAGCACCGCGCACAGGCCGTAGAACCCGTAGGCGAGGCCGAGGTGCTCGCGCAACCCCGGGAAGGTGACCGTGATGAGCCAGTTGGCCGCCCACTGGCCCGCCGCGGCGAGTCCGAGCGCCGCCGCGCGGATGCGGTTGGGGAACATCTCCCCGAGCAGCACCCACACCACGGGTCCCCAGGACATGCCGAAGGCGACGACGAACAGGTTGGCCGCGATCAACGCGATCACTCCGGACGCTCCGGGCAGACTCGGATTGCCGTCGGGGCCGACGGTCGCGTTGGCGAAGATGACGGCCATGGTGATGAGCGTGACGGCCATGCCCGACGACCCGATGAGCAGCAGCGGCTTGCGCCCGATCTTGTCGATCAGCGCGATGGCGATCAACGTTGTCAGCACATTGATCACCGAGGTGATCACGGTGTAGATCGCCGACTCGTCGGCGCTGAACCCGACCGCCTGCCACAGCACGTTCGAGTAATAGAAGATGACGTTGATGCCGACGAACTGCTGGAAGATCGACAGGCCGAGGCCCACCCACACGATGCCGTAGATGCCGCCCGTCGGCTTCTTCAGATCGCGCAATGACGGCTTGTCCTCGCGCTCGAGCGTCTCCTTGATGCGATCGATGGTGATTTCCAGATTTTTCTCGCCCAGGAGCATGGTGAGCACCCTGCGAGCCTCCGGAATCTTGTGGCTGGCAACGAGGTACCTAGGTGATTCGGGAATGGTGAACGCCAGCACTCCGTACACCACAGCGGGAATCGCCATCATGAGGAACATCCAGCGCCACGCGTCGAGGCCGAACCAGAACTCCTTGTTGGCGCCGCCGGCCGCCCACTGAAGGACCCAGTTCACCGCGAATGACGCGAAGATGCCCAGCACGATGGCCAGTTGCTGTAGTGATCCGAGCCGGCCGCGGATCGTCGGCGGTGATGTCTCGGCGATATATGCGGGCGCGATGACCGAGGCCACGCCCACGCCGATGCCGCCGACGATGCGGAACAGGACCACCGCCCAGACCTCATGGGCGAAGCCCGTTCCGAAGGCGCTGATGAGAAAGAGCAGCGCCGCGATCTTCATGACCGAGATGCGACCGATCATGTCGGCGATCCGTCCGGCGGTCATGGCGCCAGCTGCCGCACCCAAGAGCGCTGAGGCGACGGCGAAGCCGAGTTCGGCGTTGCCGATGCCGAAATCCTCCTGGATCGAGCCGACCGCACCGTTGATCACCGCGCTGTCGTAGCCGAACAGCAAGCCGCCCAGTGCGGCGACCGAGGCGATTCGGACGGCGGTGCCGCCGGAGGAGAAATCGTCGTCGGCGATGGGGAGTGAGGATTCGTCTCCGACGGGGGCGTTGGAGCCTGCCATGGGCGTCCCTTTCGCAGCGTTGCGTGATGCGGGTCACTTCAGTACCCCCGTCTTACCACTGGCAAGCGTGCTGCGGGTGGACTTACGCCGAGCGTTCTCCGATAGCAGGGCTGAGGGTGTCGTAAACCTGGTGCAGGTCGTCGACGCCGATCCCCGCCAGCGAACTCAGATGTGCTCGGCGTCGACCCGTCGGCACTTCGACGTCGTTGGGTACCACCAGCACCGGACATCCGGCGGCCTCCGCCGCGGCCGTACCCGTCACGGAATCCTCGATCGCCAGACATTGCCCCGGATGCAAGCCCAAGAGCTCGGCGGCTCGGGCGTAGATGTCTGGCGCGGGTTTGGCGTGGCGCACCTCGTCACCGCAAACCGACGCGGAGAAGTAGTGCCGACCAATGCTTTTCAGCGCCTGCTCGGTGAGACCGCGGCGAGTGTTGGTTACCAACGCCATCGGGACACCGTCGGCGAATAGCGCGTCGAGCAACTCTCGTGCGCCCGACAGCCACGGCAGACCGGCTTCGAACAGTTCACCGGTCCTGTCGTGCAACCAGTCCGCGGACTCCGCCATGGCCGCGGGGTCGGGGTCCAGTCCGAGATCGGCATAGACGGTTGCCATGACACTCTCCGCCGAACCGCCGACCGTCGACTCGCGCACCTCAGGGGTCAGGACACCGCCCAGACGCGCATAAAGCTCGTGCATCGAGATGTCCCAGAGCTTTTCGGAGTCGACAAGGGTGCCGTCCATATCGAAGAGCACCGCGCGCACCCGGTCATTCTGACACGCGATCTTCTCTGGGTGTGAACCGCTGGATGTCTCGAGTCCCGGTGATCAGCCTGCCCATCGGGGTCAGGTCGTTCGCCGCGAGCCCTCAGTCGGTGGGCGCCGCGGATGCCCTCGAGTCGGTCCGCGGACGCAACAGCACCATTGCGACGACGATGGCGACCGCAGGCACCACCGCCATGATGAGACTGAGTTCATGGATGGCGTTGAGCCAGCTACCGGTGGCCTCCGAGACCACCCACCGAGCCTGTTCGGGATCGAGCACCTCACCACCGGCGGCCGGGTTCGGTGCCCCGCCATGCGCCACCCGCAGCGCGTCGCGGGCCTGCTCCTCGCTGATGCCCGAACCTTCAAGTTTGCGACGGCCCTCCCGCAGGAACAGTGTCGTGCCGACGAGCGCGAACAGCTCCGGGCCTAGCGAGTAAGCAGCCTGCCCGACGGCCGGCTTGACGGCCGACACTACGCCGCCGAGTTCTGGTGGGGCGCTGGACATCATGATCGTCGACTGTGGGGTCTGCACCACGGCTCCCCCGATCGCGTTGAGCGCCACCGCGATGCCGAGCACCGTGACCGGGGTGTGCTCATCCAGAACCACCAGCATCAGCATGCTGACGAACAGGATCGTCAGTCCGGCCACCAGCACCGTCCGCTCACCGAGGCGGGCGACAGCCCGGCCGGCCGCCACGGCGGCTGCCGATGCGATCAGCATGGCCGGAATGAGTACGAGGCCGAGCACCTCGGGCGATTTCCCGCGAATGGTCACCAGATAGTAGGCGAACAGAATGGTGCCGCCGCCACTGAGGAAGTTGAAGGTGGCGCCTGCGGTGAGCGCCGCATTGAACCGCCCGGAGCGGAAAATTCGCATATCCAGAGCAGGGGCGTCAGTGTGCAGTTCCCAGCGCACGAACGCCACCCCGAGGGCCAAACCGAGCATGATCAACGTCACCGCAACGACGTCGAACCCGCTCTGCATTTCGGTCAGCCCGTAGATGACGGAGATCAGCGCTGCGGCGACCAGCAGGATGCCTGGCACATCGAGTTTGCGTTGATCCCGGCCGGTCTCCGGGACGTAACGCAAGGTGATGACAAGTGTGAGAACGGCTAGTGCCGGGGTGACCAGAAGGCAGGCCCGCCAACCGAAGTGACTGGCCAACCAGCCGCCCAGCGCGGGTTGGAACACTGCCAGCGCGTGCCCCGCGCCAAGGTAGGCGGCGATAGCGGCGCCGCGCCGGCCGGGTGGGAAGACCGCGTTGACGATAGCCAGTGATAGTCCCAGCAAGAACTCGCACGCCACACCCAGGCCGGCACGCGCCACGATCACCACTCCGACGTGCGGGGC
>CAZOIX010000166.1:0-7471 GCA_964579685.1 uncultured Mycobacterium sp. | reverse complement strand
ACGTGACCGACGCCAATTGGTGAAATCGTTCGTGGCCAACGCCGTTGACGCTCTTGGTGAGATCGAGGTTCTGGTCGCCGGCGCCGGCGACACCTACTTCGGGAAGCTGGCCGAGATCACCACCGACGAATTCGAATCCCAACTGCAGATCCATCTGGTCGGCGCCAACCGGCTGGCCAGCGCGGTGCTACCGGAGATGTTGGAACGTCAACGTGGCGACCTGATCTTCGTCGGCTCCGATGTCGCCCTTCGCCAGCGCCCCCACATGGGCGCCTACGGCGCGGCCAAGGCGGCGCTGGTCGCGATGGTCACCAATTACCAGATGGAGCTCGAAGGCACCGGCGTCCGCGCCTCGATCGTGCATCCCGGGCCGACCAAAACCAGCATGGGCTGGAGCCTGCCCGCCGAGAAGATAGGCCCCGCACTTGAGGATTGGGCGAAGTGGGGGCAGGCCAGACACGACTACTTCCTGCGCGCCTCCGATCTCGCACGCGCCATCACGTTCGTCGCAGAGACACCGCGCGGCGGCTTCGTCGCCAACATGGAACTGCAACCGGAAGCCCCATTGGCCAGCGCACCGGCAGACCGCCAGAAGCTGGTCTTGAACGAGGAGAACCTGAAGTCATGACCACCGCGATTGTGCCCCGGGTTTCCGGCGGTGAGGAAGAACACGGCCACCTCGAGGAGTTCCGCACCGACCCGATCGGCCTGATGAACCGCGTCCGCGAGGAATGCGGCGACGTCGGCTGGTTCCAGCTGGTGGACAAGCAGGTCGTCATGCTGTCTGGGTCGGAGGCCAACGAGTTCTTCTTCCGCTCCACCGACGCCGAGCTCAACCAGGCCGAGGCCTATCCGTTCATGACGCCGATCTTCGGTGAGGGCGTGGTGTTCGACGCCGACCCCGAGCGGCGCGCGGAGATGCTGCACAACACCGCATTGCGCGGCGAGCAGATGAAGGGCCATGCCGCGACCATCGAGAACGAGGTCAAGAAGATCATCGCCGACTGGGGCGATGAAGGAGAGATCGAGCTGCTCGACTTCTTCTCCGAGCTGACGATCTACACCTCGACAGCGTGCCTCATCGGCCTGAAGTTCCGCGAGCAGCTGGACCGCCGGTTCGCGGAGTACTACCACGATCTCGAGCGCGGCACCGATCCGCTGTGCTACGTCGACCCCTACCTGGACATCGAGAGCTTCCGTATCCGCGACGAGTCGCGGGTCAAACTCGTTGCGCTGGTTCAGGAGATCATGGACGGTCGCATTGCGAACCCGCCGAAGGACAAGGAAGACCGCGACCTGCTCGACGTGTTGGTGTCGATCAAGGACGACGACGGCAACCCGCGCTTCTCGGCCAACGAGGTCACCGGCATGTTCATCTCGCTGATGTTCGCGGGTCACCACACCAGTTCCGGCACCTCGGCGTGGACGCTCATCGAGTTGATCCGCCACGCCGACACGTACGCACAGGTGCGAACGGAACTCGACGAGCTCTACGCCGACGGCCAAGAGGTGAGTTTCCATGCGCTGCGCCAGATTCCGAAGCTGGACAACGTCGTCAAGGAGACGCTACGGCTACATCCACCGCTGATCATTCTGATGCGCGTCGCACAGGGCGAGTTCGAGGTCGCAGGCTTCCCGATTCACAAGGGCGACTTCGTCGCAGCGTCCCCCGCGATCTCCAACCGCATCGCGGAGGACTTTCCGGATCCGGATGCGTTCAATCCCGACCGCTACCTCAAGCCGCGCCAGGAGGACCTGGCCAACAGGTGGACATGGATCCCGTTCGGCGCGGGCAAGCACCGCTGCGTCGGGGCCGCGTTCGCGCAGATGCAGATCAAGGCGATCTTCTCGGTCCTGTTGCGCGAGTACGAGTTCGAGATGGCACAGCCCGCCGAGAGCTACCACAACGACCACTCCAAGATGGTCGTGCAGCTGGCCCGGCCGGCCAAGGTGCGCTACCGCAGGCGGGTCAAGAGCGGCTAGAAGGACAAAGATAGTCATGGGCTGCTACCGCGTCGTCCTCGACGAGGACCTCTGTCAGGGCCACGCGATGTGCGAACTGGAGGCCCCCGACGTGTTCGCCGTGCCCAAACGCGGCGTCGTCGAGATCCTCGACTCAGAGCCACCCGACGACATCCGTGAGGACGTCGAGCGGGCGATCGATATGTGTCCAACCCAAGCAATTTCCATCGAACAGAAGGACTGACAATGGCGTCTTTTACCCGTGAGCAACTCGACAAGTGGGTCGACGAGTGGCTGGAGGCCAACCGGGAAGCCGAGCGCAAGGGTGACTGGAAGGGCCTGGCCGACTTCTACACCGACGATGCGACCTACGGCTGGAATATCGGGCCGAAGGAAGACGTGATGTGCGTCGGCGTCGACGAGATCCGCGACGTCGCCCTGGGCCTGGAGATGGAAGGCCTGGAGAACTGGGTCTACGAGTACCAGAAGGTGCTCGTCGACGAGAAGCAGGGCGAGATCGTCGGCTTCTGGAAGCAGATCGTGAACAAGTCCGATGGCAGCCGGGACGAGATCTACGGGATCGGCGGCAGCTGGTTCCGGCTCAATGGCGACTTGAAGATCGAATGGCAGCGCGACTTCTTCGACTTCGGGCACGTGGCCTACATGTTCTCCCAACTGATCGAATCGGGCGACCTGTCCGAGGGGATGCAGCGGCGCATCGAACGGTCGGTGGCCGGTGAGAAACTCCCTGGCTACTACCCGCTCGGCCAGGCGCCGGTCAAGATCTGGTGACACCCGGCCAAGCAGTTGCTTGGGGGTGCTCGTGACGCACCTAACTAATGGCTCTAGTCTGGCCACAAGGGGCTAGTGGAAGGCGAATGCGGATGAAGACAAAAGGCGCTCTCATCTATGAGTTCAACCAGCCGTGGTCGATCGAGGAGATCGAGATCGGCGACCCCGTCAAGGACGAGGTCAAGATTCAGATGGAAGCGTCGGGGATGTGTCACTCCGACCACCACCTGGTCACCGGGGACATCCCCATGGCCGGATTCCCTGTGCTCGGCGGCCACGAGGGCGCGGGCATCGTCACCGAGGTCGGTCCCGGCGTCGAAGGTCTCGAGCCCGGCGACCACGTGGTGCTCTCCTTCATCCCGTCGTGCGGTGAATGTCCGACCTGTCAGAGCGGTCAGCGCAATCTGTGCGACCTGGGCGCCCTGCTGCTCACCGGCACCTCCGTGTCCGACGGCACCCACCGCGTCCATACCGCCGACGGCAAGCCCGTCATCCCGATGACGCTGCTCGGCACGTTCAGCCCGTACATGGTCGTGCATAAGAGCTCGGTCGTGAAGATCGATCCCTCCATCCCGTTCGAGGTCGCCTGCCTCGTCGGCTGCGGTGTGACCACCGGCTACGGCTCGGCCACCCGCAGCGCCGACATCCGTCCGGGTGAGGACGTCGCGATCTTCGGTATCGGTGGCGTCGGCATGGGCGCGCTGCAGGGCGCCGTCAACGCCGGCGCGCGCAACATCTTCGCGATCGACCCGGTCGAATGGAAGCGCGATCAGGCGCTGAAATTCGGTGCGACGCATGTTTATCCGGACGTCTTCTCCGCGATGGGCGGCATCGCAGAGGTCACCGCGGGCGGGATGGCCAAGAAGACCATCATCACGACCGGTGAACTCAAGGGCGAGGACATCGACAACTACCTCAACTGCACCTCCAAGGGCGGCACCTGCGTGGTCACCGCGGTCGCGAACATGGCCGAGATGGATGTGAAGCTGAACCTGGCTCTGCTGACTCTGATGCAGAAGAGGCTGCAGGGCACCATCTTCGGCGGCGGCAACCCGCATTTCGACATCCCACAGCTGCTGTCGATGTACAAGGCGGGCAAGCTCAACCTCGACGACATGGTCACCCGGCAGTACAAGCTGGAGCAGATCAACGACGGTTACAAGGACATGCTGGAGGGCCGCAACATCCGCGGCGTCATCCGCTACACCGACGCAGATCGGTCGTGAGTCATGTCGCAGGAAACGGTTGAGAAGACCCCGGTAGTCACCGCATCCGAGGCCTCGTGGCGGTGCGTGCAGTCCGGCGATCGAGAAGGCTGGCTGGCGTTGATGGCCGACGACGTCCTCGTCGAGGATCCGATCGGCGAGTCGGTCACCAATCCGGACGGCACGGGGATTCGCGGCAAGGAAGCGGTCGGCGCGTTCTACGACGCCAACATCGGCCCGAACCAGTTGACCATCACTCGCGAGGCGACCTTCCCGTCCAGTTCTGAAACGGAGATCGCGTACATACTCATCCTGCGCACCCGGTTCCCCAATGGCTTCACCGCCACCGTGCGCGGGGTGTTCACCTACAAGGTGAACGACGCCGGGCTGATCACCAATCTCCGCGGCTACTGGAACATGGACGCAATGGAATTCGCCCAGGAGGGCGAGGGCGGTTAGCGCCCCGCTGCAGGGCCGCGGCGCCGTCGTCGTCGGCGGCTCCCGCGGCATCGGACTCGCAGTTGCCGAACTGCTCGCAGAACAGGGCGCCGGGGTGGTGCTCAACGGACGCGACCCAGACACCGCCGCCGCAGCGGCCGAGCGCATTTCCGGGGCAGTCGCACATTCAGGGTCACCGGCGGACCCGGAGATCGCCGACGCTCTGATCGGTAGGTGCATCGACGAGTTCGGCCGGATCGACATCCTCATCAACTGCGCCGGCACGCCGGGGCTGGCCAGTGAGTCGATTCTCAATGTGACGAGCACGCTGTTCCGCGATCTGATCGACGCACACCTGATGACCACGTTCGAGACCTGCCGCGCCGCAGCACCGAGGATGGTCGAACAGGGCGGTGGTTCGATCGTCAACACCAGTTCGTTCGCCTATCTCGGCGACTACGGGGGCACCGGTTATCCGGCGGGCAAGGGCGGGGTCAACGGACTGACGCTGGCCATCGCCGCGGAACTCAAGGAACACGGTGTGCGGGCCAACGTCGTGTGCCCAGGGGCCAAGACGCGGCTGTCGACCGGCTCGGAGTACGAGGATCACATAGCCGAGTTGAATCGGCGCGGCTTACTGGATGACGTCAGCACCCAGGCCGCGCTGGACGCTCCGCCACCGGAGTACGCCGCATCGACCTACGCCTACCTCGCCGGTGATCTCGCCAAGGACGTGACGGGTCAGATCTTCATCGCCGCAGGCGGTTTCGTGGGCCGCTTCGACCGTCAGACACCGGCGATCATCGCCTATCGCGACCACAACGATTCGCCCCCATGGACGGTCGGGGAACTGGGCGATCTCATCCGCTGAGGGTCCCCGTAAGCTCAGGCACATGGCGAGCGTGTTCACCAAGATCATCAACGGGGAGCTGCCCGGTCGGTTCGTCTATGAAGACGACGACATCGTCGCGTTCCTCACGATTGCGCCCATCACGGTCGGCCACACCCTGGTCGTCCCGCGTGCCGAGATCGACAACTGGCAGGACGTCGACCCCGCGGTTTTCGGTCGCGTCATGGAGGTGTCGCAGTTGATCGGCAAGGCCGTGGTCAAGGCCTTTCCCGCCGAACGGGCGGGCGTGATCATCGCCGGCCTGGAGGTGCCACACCTTCACGTTCACGTCTTCCCGACGAACAACCTCGCGGACTTCGGTTTCGCCAACGCCGATCAGAACCCCTCGCAACAGTCCCTTGATGACGCGCAGGCAAAGATCAAGGCCGCGCTGGCCGGATTGCGCTGACGGTCAACCGACCTGAGCCCCGACGTCGGCGATCCGCGGCAGCGCGACTTTGAACCGGCAGCCGTGGCCAGGGGCGGTCTTGACGGTCACCGTGCCGCCGTGCGCGTACACCAGCGAGTCGACGATCGAGAGTCCGAGCCCGGTGCCGCCGCTGGCCCGTGCGCGCGATGAGTCGGCGCGGTAGAACCGCTCGAAGACGCGATGGGCGTCCTGCACGCTCATGCCCGGCCCCTTGTCGCAGACCTCGATCACCGCTTTGTCGTCGTCCGTCCCCACTCGCACCGTGACTTCTGCATTCTCGGGCGTGTGCTGCAGGGCATTGGCCATCAGGTTGGAGAGCACCTGCCGAAGTCGCGGCTCGTCACCAAGCACCTCGGGGGTACCCGGACCGTCGAACACCTCCATGGAGATCGTGCGCTTCGGTGCGATCGAGCGCGCGTCGTGCACGGCGTCGCTGGCCAGCACCAACAGGTCGACCCGACGCCGATCCAACGGACGCTGCGCGTCGAGCCGGGCCAGCAGCAGCAGATCTTCGACCAGCAGCCCCATCCGGCTGGACTCGCTCTCGATTCGGCTCATCAGCATCTCGACGTCGTTGGCGGCGCCCTGCCGGTACAACTCGGCGAAGCCCCGGATGGTGGTCAACGGCGTACGCAGCTCGTGGCTGGCGTCGGTGATGAAGCGGCGCATCCGTTCCTCGGACCCGCGAGCCTTCTCCGCGGACGACTCCGACGCCGCCATCGCTGTTTGTATCTGGGCGAGCATGCCGTTGAGCGCCAACGACAACCGACCGACCTCGGTACGAGGATCACGGGTCGGGACACGCCGGTCGAGCTGGCCCGCCGCAATCGCCGCCGCGGTCCGTTCGACTTCCACCAGCGGCCGAAGGCTGCGGTGCACGACCCAGTACACCGCGACGCCAAGCACCAGCAGCACGGCCAGGCCGATGCCCAGTTGCGCATACGTCAGCGCCCGCACGGTCGTCTGGACGTCGGACAAGTCGATCGCCACGGTGGTGAGCTCGCCCTGGGGACCGCGGACGGTCATCGCGCGCCATTGAATTCCCGAGTCTCCGACCGAGCCGATGGTGACGGGAACCGGTCCCACGTCGTTGTTGGCGGGCAACTGCGGTTCGGCGTCGCGGTCGTTGACCGCCATCCACATGTGGCCGTCGGGGCCGATGCCGCGCACATAGAAATTCGACGGCGGGCGCGCGGGGTTGGGCCCCTCCATCGGCAGCGGCGGCACATGGCGCGGCGCTTGCGCCCAGCTGCGGGACGCGTCGAGCAACTCTTCGTCCACGCGATTGCTCAGGGTGTGCCGAAGGATCGACGTCACCGCGATATCGCCGGCAAGCAGACCGCAGGCCACCAGCACGAGCGTGGCCGCAACGAGGCCGACCCGTAGCGGGATGCCCCGTCCGCTCAGTACGCCCACACCCTCATTGTTCAGCTTCGCCGTCTGCTCTTCGCGTAAACGCTCATCGCGGCTCGCGTAGCACGTAGCCGACGCCGCGCAGCGTGTGCAGAAGTCGTTGCTCGCCGGTGTCGATTTTGCGGCGAAGGTACGAAACATAGGACTCGACGACGTTGACGTCGCCGCCGAAGTCGTAGCGCCACACATGGTCGAGGATCTTCGGCTTCGACAGCACGGTGCCCGCGTTGATGATGAAGTACCGCAGCAGGGTGAACTCCGTCGGCGACAGGGACACCGGCTCGCCGGCTTTCCACACCTCGTGGGTGTCTTCGTCGAGTTCGATGTCGGCGAAGGTCAGCC
>CAZOIX010000165.1:0-7528 GCA_964579685.1 uncultured Mycobacterium sp. | reverse complement strand
TCAGGGCCAGGCAGCCTCCCCGATCAACGCGGCCGCTCCGGTCCCGCTCGCCCCGCCACCGCCGCCTCCTCCGGTAGCGCCCCCGGTCGACGCGATGGCCGCACCGCTGCCCGAGGCGCCACCGGCCCCGCCGCCCCCAGCGGACCCGCCGATCGACCCGCTGGCCGCGCCGGTGCCCCCACCGCCTCCCGTCGTGCAGCCCGTGGCGAACTGGGATTTCGCTGAGGGTGCCGTGCCCGGCGACCATCCGCCGGTGTGGGCGCTGCACGCCGATGCACCGCTTCAGCCCGCCCCGGCGCCGGCTCCCCCGGCTCCGCCGGCCCCGCTGGCAGCGCCTGCGCCCGATCCGCTGGCGCCCATCAACAACGTCGACATCCCGCAGCCGGCACTGGACGCGGCCAACCAAGCCGTATCCGGTGAGCTCCCCGCCGACGTTCCGCACCTCTCGTCGCCGGAGAACCTCAATCCGGGGACGACGGTCGACCGCGCGGTCGCCACGGACGACAGCGCGAACGTCTCCTACCTCAAGGAGATCTGGCACGCGATCCAGACCCAGGACATCTCGGGCAAGGACGCGCTGCTGGCATTGACCCAGCGTCCGCTCACCACACCCGACCGGGCTGGTCAGGCACCGCTCGCGCCGGGAGAGCTCCCACCCGACCCGGCACTGACGCCGCCGCCCCCTCCGGCACCTGCTCCGGCGCCGGCACCGGGATTGCCCGGCGTTCCCGCGCCTCCGCCCCCGCCACCGTTGCCGCCGGCCTGAGCCTGCTGGTTTCGGCCCTGCCGGTTTCAGGCGGAGCCCACCCACTCTTCGGAACCGTCGGAGAAGAATTGGTGCTTCCACACCGGTAAGCGGGCTTTGACGGCGTCCACCAGTCGCTGACAGGTGTCGAAAGCCGCGCCCCGGTGGTCGGCTGCCACAGCCGCAACGAGGGCGGCGTCGCCGAGGTCGAGGACGCCGATGCGGTGGCTCACCGCGATGGCCCGCACGCCGTGACTCGCGGCGGCTATCTCGGCGGCGACCTCGGCCAACGTCTGCGGCGCCGTGGGATGCGCCGAGTACTCGAGCCTGGTCACCCCGCGGCCGCCGTCGTGGTCGCGCACGACCCCGGCGAAGCCCACCACGGCCCCGGCGGCCTCATGTGCGACGAGCGCCTCGTGCTCGACGAGCTCGATCGTATGCTCGGTGAGTTCGGCGCGCAGGACGATCGTCATCGTGGATGATCCCCTCCCGCAAGCTGATCCAGCGCGTGCTCGAGCACCTTGTCGAGTACCGCCAAACCGTCCTTGACGCCGCCGGGCGAGCCCGGCAGGTTCACGATCAGGGTGTGCCCCCTGACGCCGCAGATTCCGCGGGACAGCACCGAGGTCGGCACCTTGTCCTCCCCTGCTCGGCGGATCGCGTCGGCCAGCCCTGGAATCTGGTAGTCGACGATGGTCGCGGTGGCCTCCGCGGTGCCGTCAGTCGGCGAGATCCCGGTTCCACCGGACGTGATGACGACGTCGACCCCGTCACCGACCGCGGCGAACAGCGCCTGGTTGACTCCGATGCCGTCGGCGACGATCGAGGGCGCGGGCGTGCCGATGCCCCGTTGATTGAGCCAGTCGACGATGACAGGTCCGCAGCGGTCCTCGTACACGCCCGCCGCGGCACGCGTGGAGGCGATGACCACCCGGCCCGACCTCATCTCGTCCAGATTCCGGTCTTGCCACCCTCTTTGCGCAGCACCCGGATCTCGTCGATACGGGCGGCCGGATCCGCCGCCTTGATCATGTCGTAGAGCGTCAGCGCGGCGACGCTCACCGCGGTCAGCGCCTCCATCTCCACCCCCGTGCGGTCGGTGGTCCGCACCGTCGCGGCGATGGTCACCCGAGTGCCATCGACGATGAAGTCGATGTCGACCCCGGTCAGCGCGAGCTGGTGGCACAGCGGAATCAGGTCGCTGGTGCGTTTGGCCGCCAGAATCCCGGCGACGCGCGCGGTGGCCAGTGCGTCGCCCTTGGGCAGCCCGCCCGATGCGATCAACTCGACGACGTCCGCGGTGGTGTGCAGGGCACCTGCCGCAACCGCGATGCGTGTCGTGGCGTCCTTGGCGGTGACGTCGACCATATGCGCCGCGCCAGCCTCGTCGATGTGCGAGAGCGCGGGCCGGGCGGAGCGCGGCGATGCGGGCCCAGCCGGATCAGTCACTACTTGTTGACGACCGTGACCGGGTGCAGGTACGGGACGTCATCGACCGGCAGCGGGAAGGTCAGATCCCCGAACGGCGACAGCGCGCCGGTTCGGTCGGCCGCCAGCTCGCTGACGGGATGATCGTCATCGCCGTCGGTTGCGGGCCAGCCAGGGTCGACATATTGCTTCTTCTGCGGTTTGTTGTCAGCCACGTAGGACATTGTGGCAGGCACCGTGAGCAGTGGCGACACCGATCAGCGCTTACCCTGGTCAGCAATGACCGAAAACGCGCCGGGCATTCCTCTGGGCGCCTGGCTGGCCGAACTCGGCGATGAGCGGCTGATCCGGCTGCTGGAGTTGCGGCCCGATCTGACACAGCCGCCGCCGGGAACCATCGCGGCCCTCGCGGCGCGGGCCCAGGCACGGCAATCGGTCAAGGCCGCCACCGACGACCTGGACTTTCTGCACCTCGCGGTGCTCGACGCGTTACTGGTCCTGCATGCCGATACCACCGCCGTGCCGCTGTCCAAGCTCGTGGAGCTGATCGGCCACCGCAGTGCGGAGACGGACGTCACCGCGGCCGTCGACGACCTCCGGGAGCGCGCGCTGGTGTGGGGCGATACGGCGGTACGGGTGAGCGCCGAGACCGCAACGAGCCTGCCCTGGTACCCCGGTCAGGCCACCGTCGAAGACGCCGAGCTGACGGATGTCGACGAGCGCCTTGCCGGACTGGATGAGGCGCAGTCCGACCTGCTCCAGAAGCTGTTGGAGGGTTCGCCGGTGGGCCGCACCCGAGACGCCGCTGCAGGCACCCCACCCGACCGCCCGGTACAGCGCCTGCTGTCTTCCGGGCTGCTGCGACAGGTGGACGCCGAGACCGTCATCCTGCCGCGATTGGTCGGCCAGGCGTTGCGCGGTGAACTACCGGGACCCGTGGGGCTGACGGCGCCCGACCCGGTGGTGTCGACCACCACCGCCGCTGACGTCGACGCCGTCGCCGCCGGGGCAACCATCGACCTGCTGCGCGAGGTCGAGGTCGTGCTCGAGATCCTGGGTGCCGCCCCCATTCCCGAGCTGCGCAGCGGCGGGCTCGGGGTGCGCGATGTCAAGCGGCTGACGAAGGCGACCGGAATCGACGAAGGCCGGCTCGGGCTGATTCTCGAGGTGAGCGCTGCGGCCGGTCTGATCGCCACGGGCATGCCCGAACCGGAACCGCAGGACGGCTCGGGCCCGTACTGGTCGCCGACGGTGGCCACCGATCGGTTCCTCGAATCCCCGACAGCGCACAAATGGCAGCTGCTGGCGTCGACGTGGCTGGACCTGCCGGGCCGGCCCAGCCTGGTCGGCAGCCGGGCTCCCGACGGCAAACCCTATGCGGCACTATCGGATTCGCTGTACTCCACCGCTGCCCCGCTCGACCGGCGACTGCTGCTCGACATGCTCGCCGACCTTGCGCCCGGCGCGGGCGTGAATGCCATCGAAGCATCGCGGGCGATGATCTGGCGACGGCCGCGCTGGGCGGCCCGGTTGCAGCCGGGCCCGGTGGGGGCCTTGCTCACCGAGGCGCACACGATCGGCATGGTGGGGCGCGGCGCCATCGCCACCCCGACCCGGGTGCTGCTGGCGGGCGCACCGCCCGACGAGGTCGTCACGGCGATGGACAAAGTGTTGCCTGCGCCGATCGACCATTTTCTGTTGCAGGCCGATTTGACCGTGGTGGTTCCCGGCCCGCTGCAGCGCGAGTTGGCCGAACAGTTGGGTGCCGTGGCAAGCGTCGAGTCCGCCGGTGCCGCGATGGTGTACCGCATCGGCGAGGCGTCGATCCGTCGCGCCCTGGATACCGGGCGCACCGCGGGCGAGCTGCACGCCTTCTTTTCACGGTACTCGAAAACACCTGTGCCACAGGGGCTGACATATCTGATCGACGATGTGGCCCGGCGGCACGGGCAATTGCGCGTCGGCATGGCCGCCTCATTCGTGCGCTGCGAGGACGCGGCACTGCTGGCGCAGGCGACTACCTCGCACGCCGTGCAGCACTTGGAGATGCGGCTGCTCGCTCCGACGGTCGCGGTGTCGCAGGCGCCGATCTCCGACGTGCTCGCCGCCCTGCGCGAGGCCGGCTTCGCACCCGCCGCCGAGGACTCGACCGGCACCATCGTCGACATCCGGGCCCGCGGCGCGCGGGTGCCTGCCCCGTCGCGTCGCCGCCCCCACCGACCGACGAGCCCGACGAGCCAGACGCTGGGGGCGATCGTGGCCGTGTTGCGCAAGGTGGCGGCAGCGCCGTCCGGCGGCCTGCGACTCGACCCGGCCGTCGCGATCACACAACTCCAGGAAGCGGCCCACCTGCAGGCGTCCGTGGTGATCGGCTACGTCGACCCCGCCGGCGTCGCCACGCAGCGGGTGGTGGCACCCATCAACGTTCGGGGCGGGCAGCTCACCGCCTACGATCCGGCGTCCGGACGGGTGCGCGAGTTCGCGATCCACCGCGTCACGTCGGTGGTGTCCGCCGACTCTGGATAGCGATACGAACGGCCGTACCTCATGGTCGCCGCACCGGCGCGAACGGAAATAGGGAAGTTCCACCGATGTGCGCGACACAGCCACCGGCGACGCTGGTGTGGTCGCGGGCGGTGCCCGCACACCGCGGGATGACCACACCACTCACCAAGGAAGAAGACGAATGAGACACACCTTCAAGCGGACCTACGCGGTCGCAGCGCTGGCTGCGGCGATGGCCGCACCTGGCATCCTCGGCTTGGCGGCGGCCACGGCCAGTGCCCTGCCGATCAGCAACCTGGCCAGCGAATGCCGGCAGGCCAACGGCGGCAACTGGACCGTCGACTACGGCTCCAATCACCAGATCCGCGGCTATTCGTGCTACTACAGGGACATCAACGGCAACCACTACGTCGACTTCTACGATCGTCGGGGCAACTACACAGGCACCGGCTAGCAGATCGATGGAACCGGGCGGGGAGGCGGCGGCCGCACTGGCCGCCGCTTGGCCACTGTCGGGGCGTCTGGAGCACGCTCGGCCGTGACGACGTCGGCCCCATCCGGATAATGGATGGGATGACCGACGGCCCCCTGATCGTGCAGTCCGACAAGACGGTGCTGCTCGAAGTCGACCATGAGCAGGCAGGTGCGGCGCGGGCGGCGATCGCCCCGTTCGCCGAGCTCGAGCGTGCGCCCGAGCACGTCCACACCTACCGCATCACCCCGCTGGCGCTGTGGAACGCCCGTGCCGCGGGCCACGACGCCGAACAGGTGGTCGACGCGCTGGTGTCGTTCTCGCGGTATGCGGTGCCTCAGCCGCTGCTGGTCGACATCGTCGACACCATGGCCCGGTACGGGCGCCTGCAGCTGGTCAAGCATCCGGCGCACGGCCTGACGTTGGTCAGCCTGGACCGCGCAGTCCTGGAGGAGGTGCTGCGGAACAAGAAGATCGCCCCGATGCTGGGCGCGCGCATCGATGACGACACCGTCCAGGTACACAACAGCGAGCGTGGGCGCGTCAAGCAGATGCTGCTCAAGATCGGTTGGCCTGCCGAGGATCTCGCGGGATACGTAGACGGCGAGAAGCATCCGATCAGCCTGGCGCAGGACGGCTGGCACCTGCGTGACTATCAGGAGATGGCCACCGACTCCTTCTGGGAGGGCGGATCCGGCGTCGTGGTGCTGCCATGCGGTGCGGGTAAGACCCTGGTCGGCGCCGCAGCGATGGCCAAGGCCTCCGCGACCACGCTGATCCTGGTGACCAACACGGTGGCGGGTAGGCAGTGGAAACGCGAACTGATCAACCGCACCTCGTTGACCGAGGACGAGATCGGCGAATATTCGGGCGAGAAGAAAGAGATCCGCCCGGTCACCATCGCCACTTACCAGGTGATCACCCGTCGCACCAAGGGCGAATACCGCCACCTCGAGCTGTTCGACAGTCGCGACTGGGGGCTGATCATCTACGACGAGGTGCACCTGCTGCCCGCGCCGGTATTCCGGATGACCGCGGATCTGCAGTCGCGGCGGCGCCTGGGCCTGACCGCGACGCTGATCCGGGAGGACGGGCGCGAAGGCGATGTGTTCTCGTTGATCGGTCCGAAGCGGTATGACGCGCCTTGGAAGGACATCGAGGCCCAGGGCTGGATCGCGCCCGCAGAATGCGTCGAGGTGCGGGTGACGATGACCGACAACGAGCGGATGCTCTACGCCGTCGCCGAACCCGACGAGCGGTACAAGCTGTGCTCGACGGTGCACTCCAAGATCGCGGTGGTGAAGTCGATTCTGGAGAAACACAAGGGCGACCAGACGCTGGTGATCGGCGCCTACCTCGACCAGCTCGATGAGCTCGGCGCCGAGCTGGACGCGCCGGTGATCCAGGGATCGACCAAGCCCGCCGCGCGCGCGGCGCTTTTCGATCAGTTCCGTCGCGGCGAGATCCCGACACTGGTGGTGTCCAAGGTCGCCAACTTCTCCATCGACCTACCGGAAGCCAATGTGGCCGTGCAGGTTTCGGGCACGTTCGGGTCGCGACAGGAAGAGGCGCAGCGGCTGGGCCGGCTGCTGAGACCCAAGGCCGACGGCGGCGGCGCGATCTTCTATTCGGTGGTCTCGCGTGACAGCCTCGACGCCGAATACGCCGCGCACCGGCAACGCTTCCTGGCCGAACAGGGCTACGGCTACATCATCAAGGATGCCGACGATCTGCTCGGCCCAGCGATCTAGGTGTGCGGCCCAACGGGTTTCGACACGGTGAGTAGAACGACCGAATCTTCGACCGCGCTCAGGCCATGCCGTTCGCGGGGCAGGATGATGTGGTCACCGGGTGAACCGTCCCAGCCCGCGGTCGAGTTGGTCACCCGCACCCTGCCGGACAGCACCTGAAGCGTGGCCTCACCGGGGCTCTCGTGGTCGTCGAGCTTGCTGCCCGCCGTCAACGCCATCACCGTCTGGCGCAGCGCGTGCTCATGGCCACCGTAGATCGTGTGCGCGCTGCGGCCGCTGGCGGCCGCGCGGGCGGTTTCCAGATGCTCACGCGCGAGTGCGGTGAGTGAGATCTTCTCCATCGTCGACGCGCCTCCCAGGCGATCAGGTGGTCGTATCGATTCGGGCTGGTGAATACGCGATACGACCGATGCATCCTCCACCATTGTCGTCATCGACGGGACCAGCAAGACCCGATTCCCCGGGAGAATGCGCTGACCAGCGGTTGCCGTCCCGATATCGGTGTCAAAATCGCTCTGGCGGCGCGCAGGACGCGCAAAAGCGATAGCCTCGTCACGGGTCGGCACCAGCCCATCGGGCTTTAGCAGGAAGCGCACACGCCACACATGAGCGGATACACCTCCCCAC